>JAADYX010000294.1 GCA_010092885.1 Chloroflexota bacterium
ACCCCATGCTCAGCCGCTGGTAGGGCGGCATATGCGTGATATCTTTGCCGAACAGCGTGATCCGCCCACCGGAGGGCATGCGCGCCCCGGTGATCATGCTCAGCAGGGTGGTTTTGCCCGCACCGTTCGGCCCGATGACCGCCACCCGTTCGCCCTGCTCCACACTTAGGGACAGGTCCGGGATCACGGTCAGGCCGCCGTAGCTCTTGGTGACGTTTTCCAGTTGGAGCTCAGACATGCTCGGGAACCTCCTCGGCCTGTGGCACCTCGATTGTCGGCTTTTCAAAGCGCAGATTGCGCCACCAGCGGTCCAGATATTGGCCCACACCGCCCGGCAGGAACAGCACCGAGAGCACGAAGATCAGGCCGAGGACCAGCGGCCAGCGTGCCGGGATCCAGATGCTGATGTAATACTGGAGGAACAGCACAATTGCCGCCCCGATGACCGGCCCGGCGAACAGGTGCGCGCTGCCGATGATGACCATCAGCATGAGCAGGGCAGAAGTCGCTGTGCCGAGGTAAGCAGGGACCACCGTGCCGACAAACGGCGCGAACATCACGCCGGCTGCCCCGGCGAAGAACCCACTGATCACGAAGGCGGCGTACTTGTACAGCCATGTGTTGTACCCCAGATGCTGCATGCGCTTTTCGTCGTCGCGAATGCCCTGCAGGATCAGGCCGAAGGAGGAGTGGGTGATGCGGTACAGGGCAAACACGCACACCAGGAAGATGGCCAACACAATGAAGTAGTACCCTTGCGCACGGATCGGCACGGGCAGGCCCAACGTCGGGTAGGGCACACCGAAGATACCGTTGCTGCCCCCGGTCAGATTCACCCATTTGAGCGCGACTGCGGCCAGCAGTTCGCCGAGGGCCAGCGTTACGAACAGGAAATACACACCGGACACCCTCAGCGCGACCAGACCCATCAGGGCCGCTGTGATCGTGGCGAACAGCACACCCACCGGCAGCAGGACCCACAGCAGCCGAATATCGAGCTGAACGGCGAGGATCGCCGTGGCATAGGCCGCCACCCCAAAGAAGGCCGCATGCCCTAAGGAGAACAACCCCGTGTAACCGAACAGCAGGTTTAGACTGAGGCCGAACACACCGAAGATCATGATCTGGGTGAGGGTGGTGCGCATATACGCCGGGGCCACAAACGGGAAGATGATCACTGCCAGCAGGAGCAGCAGATACGGTCCGTACGCGACGGCCAGCTCCTTCCAGCGGGCATTGAACTGGCGCGGCAGGCGCTGCCCCACGCCCTGGAAAAAGCTCGACGGCGGCTGTGCGCCCTCGTCCACCTGCACCCGGCCTAACAGCCCCGAGGGCTTGACCAACAAGATGAGGATGAACACCACATAGACGGTGAACTGTGCCAGATCCGGCATAAAGGTCTTGCCCAGCGAGTCGATCAGGCCGATGATGAGCGCACCAACCAGCGTGCCTTCCACCCGACCGACACCGCCGACCACCACCACGATCAGCGCCTGGATCAGGATGGGGAAGCCCATATCCCAGCTCGCGCCGATCAGGGGTGAACCCAGCGCCCCGGCAAAGCCTGCTACAAACGCTCCCCACAGGAAGATGCCCAGGCTCATCAGGCCGAAGTTGATGCCCAACCCGAGCACCATCTCACGGTCATCCATGCCTGCCCGCACGATGGCACCGGCGCGTGTATGGTTCTGCAGATACCAGGAGGCCCCGAAGATCAGCAAGCCGATGGCGATCAGGGCGAGACGGTACACGGGGAAATCCAGGCGGCCCATCGGGATGGAAAAGTCCAGTGCGGCGGGCACATCGCCCAACTTGGGGAAGGACCCCCAGATCCACAGGGCTAGGTTGCCGAAGATGTAGACAAAGCCCAAAGTCAGCAGCACCTGATCGTTGAACTGCCGATAGAGTCGTCGCAGGAAGCCGCGTTCCAGCACCAGGCCGATCACACCGATGGAGAGGCCTGCCAGCAAAGCCCCCAACCAGAAGCTCCCAACGAGGGGGGCGACGGTCAGCCCGATGTAGGCACCTAGCATGTACAGCGAGCCATGCGTCAGGTTGAGGATACCCATCGCGCCCATAATCAGCGACAGACCGCTGGCGATCAGGAAGAGGATCATGCCGTAAGAAACGCCAGTCAGGAGGATGCGTAGTGCGTCGGCCAGAGTGAACATAGGGTGTCCTTACTTACAGGAAGTCCACCATGCCCAGGCGCAGCACATCCCGTGTGAAGTCACACGAGTAGCCGATCCAGGCATCGTTGAGGAACTTACCCGCTTGGTATTCTTTGGTGATGCCGTAGCCGCCCAGGATCTCGACAGCCTTTTGGGCTGTGCGGATGGCGACATCCACGGCGAAGGTCTTGGCAGCCGGGGACTTCAGCGTGGCCGCGGTGAACGGATCGTGCTCGGCGGCGTGTGCGGCGTCCCAGACCATCAGGCGGGCCGACTGCACATCAACCATCATATCGGCCAGCTTGAGCGCCACAGCCTGATGTTGGATGATCGGCTCTCCCCAGGAGACCCGCTGCCGGGCGTAGTCCAGGGCGAGTTCGTAAGCGGCACGGGCCAGCCCGACATAGCATGCTGCCAGCCCGATGGCAACCTCCGGCACGCCCGCGAAGATCTGCCCGGCCTGACCCTCCTCGCCGATGCGGTTGGCAGCAGGCACACAGACCTCATCCAGGTAGATCTCGGTATGGTGGGCGGCCTTCCACCCGATCATCTCGGTGCGTGCGCCAAAGCTGAGGCCGGGCGTCTCTGCGGGCACGTAGAACATCGTCATGCCCTGCCCCACGGGCACATCGAAATCCGTACGCGCCATGACGAAATACGCATCGGCGATCCCGGCATTGGTCACAAACGCGGATTTGTGCCCAGTGATGATGTACTCGTTGCCCTGCCTGTGGGCGGCGGACTGCACGCCGATGCTCGGATCAGGCGTGGGGCAGAAGAGATCCGACCCGGCAATGTTCGGCTCACTCAGGGCCCCGCTGAAAAGCATCGGGCGGCCCTCACCCAGATGGGCCAACAGCCGCTGCTTTTGCTCGTCAGTGGCGGCACGGGCCACCAGCAGATTGAGCGTGGCTGTCAGGTTGAAGTAGTTGGCCGGAATGCTAACATCCGCTGCGCCCAACTCCTCCATGACGAGGACCAGCTCCGTGCAGGAGAGGCCCAACCCACCGTAGGCTTCCGGCACCAGCAGCGACGTAAAGCCAAGCTCAGCGCCCTTGGTGAACAACGGTTGGCACAGGTCCCATGGCACAATGGCATCGTGGGGGGCGGCCTCGATCTGTGCAACGACCGGCACAATCTCGCGCTCGGCGAACTCACGTGCGGTGCGCCGGAGCATCTCCTGCTCGCTGGTCAGGGTGATCATAAGGTCGTTATCCCCAGCTGCCGCAGCATCGTAGCCATATCAAAGTAAACCGTCTCATTGACCATATCCGCGCCCTCGAACCGGTAGAAGATGGCAGCCCGCATGTCCATCGTGTGACCTGTTGCGGGCAGATCGCCCCAATCCTTGAGATGGGTGCCTTTCATGCGGCCTTCCACGATAACTGCCTCATCAGCGTGATGCAGACGCACGATGATCAGTTCCAGATCGGGGAATGCGCCCAGCAGGCCGCCCAGATGCTCACGCACATCGGCGGCGGTGGGGTGCGTCATCGGAGCATCGGGGGTGGCCGCCAATGGCACCACATCGTAGGAGGCGGAGGCAAACGTTGCGACCGCCCCTTCTACGTCTTGATGGCTCTCACAGTGGATGTGTTCACGGACCAGAGCTTCACGGTGCGCGCGCAGTGTGGCATCGATCATGTCGGGATCCCCTCAGCTGGCACCGGTACAGCCAGGGCCGCAGCCCGCTCGCGGAAGCGGGCCACATTATTGAGTTTGATCTCGTCGTAGCCACGGATGACATCTGGCAGTTCGGCCAGCTCCACCGCCTGTTCGTAGGTTTCCGGCGAGAGCGTGTTGCAGGCCTGCTCAATCAGGTCGCGATACTCGCCGATCAGGGCACGCTCGACCTTGCGCACATGATCGTAGCCAAAGATATCAAGCGGTGTGCCCCGCAGGAAGCGCATCGCGATCAGCACCCGGTAGAAGACCTCAAACCAACGCCCGAACCCGATCTTCTTGTTCAGGCCCATTGAGCGGAAAATCGGTGGGTGCAGCTGGTAGACGACCTTTGCGCCTTTGCCAAACTGCTCCTCCAGCTCGCGTTGGGCTTCCGGGCGCATGTGCAGCCGGGCGACTTCGTACTCGTCCTTGTAGGCCATCAGCTTGAACAGGTAGCGGGCCACCGCCTCGCTGAAGCGTGTCTCGCGCGTGATGCCCGCTTCATGCTGCGCCACAGCCCGCACGAAGTCGACATACTGCTGCGCGTAAGCGGCGTTCTGGTAGGCGATCAGTTCCGGCACGCGGATGGTCAGCAGGCGGATCAACTCGTCGGATCCTGTCACCGAGTCGACCATAGCCTGTGCCTCAGGCGTCAGCTCCGGCTCGACGATGATCTCACCCGCGCGCTCCAGCGCGGTCAACGGCTGCCAGTCCGGGTTGACAACCAGCATGCGGCCCACACGGAAAGCCTGCAGGTTGCGGCTGACGGCGACGCCGTTCAGCGTGATGGCCCGTTCGATGGTCGCTGCTTCAAGCGGGATCAGACCGGCCTGGTAAGCCGCACCAACGGTGATCAGGTTGGCCTGCATGTGGCTGCCGAAAAGGTTTTCCGACAGTGCGCCGGCATCCAGGTAAACGTTGTGCCCGGAACGGGTGCGTAGTTCGATGCTGCGCTTGAGGAACATCTGCTGCGGGAAGGACAGATCCGTGGAGCGGACCATCTCCCCTGTGGCAACCTCGCTCATCGAGACGATGGCTACCGTGCGTTCCGGGTCGGCATGGCGCAGGTTTTTGCCCTTGGCGGCCTGCAGCGGATCAAAGACGAGGTAGGCGTCCGC
>JAADYX010000295.1 GCA_010092885.1 Chloroflexota bacterium
AGTCGCAACACGCTATGACAAACGCGCCTCAACCTATCTTGCGACCGTGTTATTGGCATCTATCGTGATGTCCCTATAGTTTGCAGACACACTCTAGATTTTGGATTTCCCAATGACTTCAACTCTAGTGAGAAGGTTGTTTGAACACAACAACTGGTCAAATTTACACTTGCTTGATTTTTGTTTGGATCTGGAGGATGACGTGTGGGACACCAAGCCTGATCTAGCCGCATATGGAAGTATTCGCAGTACGTGGGAACATATTGTTGCCTCACAGGTTGGGTACCTGCGTTTGCTCACGTTACCGTTTGAACAGCGATCCATATCAAACGAATCAATCGCATTCTCAACATTACGCGCATCGACAATCGCTAGTGGAGAAGGGTTCTTGAAACTCATTGATGATCTAAATGATGTTGAACAACGCGATCCATTGCAAACGTCCGATGGCTACTATGTTGATGCCTGGGTTGTGGTGATTCAAGCAATAAACCACGCCACTGAGCATCGTGAACAAATAAAACTAATCCTGACGTCGCTAGGTCTCACACCGCCATCCGTAGACGGTTGGGCGTATGGCGAGGTCAAGAAAGCAGTTGTGCCCATTTTGCTATAACTTGGTCGCGGTGGCGCATATCCACAACTGCACTGCTTGAACCGAATAGGTTTACTCAATCGACCATAATGATGGCGTTATCCCTGCTTTGCTGTATGCTGGGTGAAATACACCTCCCATACTGCCACGTTCCGTTCGTTATTGTCCATGCATTGAGCCTCCTGTGTGTTTTTCGCCCTGCGCGATAGCCCTACGCAGTTCGCGCCAGACTATCCGCGGGCCCGGATAGTCGCAGTTTGCCAGCACAACGCTTGTTATACCCAACGTCGGGAAGAAATCAAGCTGTGCGGCCACACCCGGAAAGCCGCCGTTGTGCCCGACCACCTGCACCCCATCGATCGTGCGGCTCTCCAACCCGTACCCATACCGGTGCTCGTCTGGTTGGCCGGTGGTCACGGATCGCTGCAACAGGCGTGCCACGCCAGGGAGGCTGCCGTTGTACAGGGCGGCTGCGAACCGCGTTAGATCCCAAACTGTGGAAAGGCCGCCTCCATCCGATGTGCCGCGGTACAGACCAAGGAACAGGTTGCTGCGCAGGATCATATCCACGGGCTGCCAGTCCACACCGAACCGCGTATAGCCGATCGCCACCTTGGGAATGGGTGCGTCCCACGCCGGTGAACCGGTAGCCGTCATACCTGCCGGGGTGAACACCAGGTCACGGACGACATCGTGGTAATCTGCGCCTGTGGCTGCTTCAATCACCAGGCCCAGCAGCAGATAGCCAACATTGCTGTACTGCCACTCGCTGCCCGGCGAGAAACTGAGAGTCTGTTCTGCTAACAACGGTTGGAAGTCCGCGAGGCTGCTAAAGCGATCGCGTGCTGTGCTGAAGAAATCCTCTGTGAAAACCGACCCGAACCCCGAGGTATGGGTCAGCAGGTGGTGCAGCGTGACAGCAGCGGACGGAGCGTGCGGCCAGTACGGATCAAGCCGGTCGTCCACACGCAGCACTCCGTTGCTTGCTAGCTGCATGATCGCCGCCGCGGTGAACGCTTTGTTGATCGACCCGATGTTGAACCGTGTATCGATGGTATTGGGAACGGCATAGCGCCGGTTGGCCAACCCCTGCACTGACTCCAAAAGGACGCTGTCGCCGCGCGTGACCAGCACCACGCCTGAGAAGACGTCCGCTGTGGCCAGTGCCTCGATAGTGGCGGCTGCGGAGGCGAGGGTAGGTGGTGGGTCATCAAGGGGTGTGTGGCTGATCGTGACACCGGTTATCCGATGCGGTGCTGTCTGCCCAACCGTAAGCGTGATGTGGTAGGGCTGCCCGACGATCTGATCGCGAGTGCGAAAGACGATCCGGTGTGGGGCTGAGTCTACGACACCGGAGGCAGCATAGCCCCGCGAATGGAGCCAGCACCATGCGTAATCGATTGGTTGGTGCTGTGTCCGGTACGCCTCGGCAGCTGCCTTGTCGATGAAGGCCTGAAACACCTGCGCATCGCCGGAATTGAACCGCGCAAGCCACGCCTGAGCCTGACGCCCGGCTGGTGTTTGAGGCCACAGCACGGGGAGCCGCTACGCTGCGCCTTGGGTATCCGGCTGGCGACGGTTCCGCAGCTGCGCGGCGGTCTCCATCGCACCGAGAACAACAGGCATCAGCCGGGTGTTTGCCTTGTAGAGGGGGGGGCGGGCCGGATTATCCCATGCGCCGATGCGCCGCACCACGGTGCCGCCAAATCCCGATTTGAAGCGGTAAACTCCTTGCAGCGGATCCTCAGGGTTGCTGAAGTCATCCGGGGCGCCCCAAAAGTCATAGACCTGCATGCGCTGCGATTTGGCCCACTTGATCGCCTCCCACTGCAGCGCATAGGTCGGCATGCGGTTGCGCTCCCGCTCTGATGAGGCACCGTAGAAATACCACGCACGCCGCCCAAACCCAAAGATGATCACGTGGGCCAGCGCCATCCCCTTATACTCAGCGATGAAGGGCTGTGCCAGCCCTGCCTTCATGAAGTCGCCCCACGCCTTGCGATAATAGTCCAGCGGGCGGATGATGAAATTGTCGCGTTCGGCAGTTTCCTCGTACAGTTCGTAGAGGATGTCCAGATCGTCAAGGGTGCCGCGCCGGATCTCAACACCTTTTTTGTTCGGCCCCAGCCGCACGTTGTAGCGGGTCTTCTGCTTCATTGCCATCAACAGGTCATCTTCTGGCTTACGCAGATCGATGATGACCGAGTTGCGGAACTGGATCTGCTCAGCAGAGTAGTGAAAGCCCGCCAGCTGGAATTCCTCTTGGATTTGCACCCGTGGTGGAATGTCAAAGGCGTCTGGTTCGCCCGGTATCCCCAACCCAATGGTGACATCCGGATCGATCTTGATGAAGATCGCGCCGTTGTCATGCGCATACCGCTTGATCTCCTCAAGGACGGACCGGCGCAGGATGTCATGGTTGTAGTCAAGAACGGGGCCCTTTGGCACATACATGATCTTGAAGGGGCCTTCGCGCCGGGTGAGGATCTGGGCCATCGCGATGACGCTGCCCTTGTTCATAAAGGCGATGCGGTCCGGCTGCCACCCTGTCGTCGCCGCTTTGAAGTCGCCCCATTCCCAGGTTTGCAGCACATGCGCGTAGGGCATCGCGGCCAGTGAGGCATTCCAGCGGTCGCGGGCATCGATCCGGATTGGTTGCAGTTTCATCATGGGCGGTAGTGTAACAGGATCCCAACCGCCTCACGAATTTGTGGCGAAGTTCTGCGGGTAAGGCTACACTTTTCCGCTGTAGCTTTGCCATTGATTCTTGGAGGCACCATGAACAGACGACTCCTAGGCTTACTGACCGCTGTGCTGGCTCTTGCACTTGTTGTGCCCACCAGCCAGGCACTCGCGGACTACTTCCCGGAAGACTGTGAAGATGGGGAATGGGAGGTCCGTCCCGACCAGACCCTTGGTTTCATTGCGTTCACCTGCGGCACGACTGTGACCGCGCTGGTTGAGTACAACAACATCGAAAACCCGAACCTGATCAACACGGGCACCATTCTGCTGATTCCGCCCGCTGATTTCGTTCCGGGCTCCGGTGCGCCTGCACCTGCACCTGAGGCAGGCGATCAGCCCGATGTGGCAGACGAAGCGCCTGAGGTTGAGCCGACTGCTCCGCCCCCGCCGCCGAGTGGTGGCACCGGGCAGGTATCCGCTTCCCTGGGCCCTATCCGCTATGATGAGTTCCGCTCATTTGCTGAGGTGCAGGCCACGGTCACCAACCTGGGTGTCCAGCAGGGTGTGGCTGGCGGGCGCTATTACCCGCCGCAGCCCGGCGATGACGGCCCGCAGTGGGTCACACTGGTAGGCGCGATCCACACCAACCCGCCGTACCCGGCTGTGAACAATGAGCCGCTGTGGAAGGCGACCGTTTACTTCAACGACGGCACCAGCAATCTGGTTTACGCGGGCTGCGAATACCGCGAGACCGTCTTTGCTGAGGGTGACGAACCGCTCGACCGTGCCAATGACATCTGGTTCCACTGGGAGATCACCCTGGAGGGCGGCTGGTTCGACTGCGGCAACACGCTCAGCGAACAGCGCCATCCGCCCGATCTCTTCCCGGGCCAGAGCGGCAGTTCCACCCTGCGCATCTACCTGGAACACCCGCGCCTGTGGGATGACAGTGGCCCCATCCAGGATAAGCGCGTTGTCCGCATTGATATGGAAGTCTTCACCACCGCCGGTGAGTCGCTGGGCGTGGTGACTAGCCAGACCTACTGATCCCTTCCCCTCAAGTTGATACAAGTGAGCCTCACACCGGTGGGGCTCACTTTGTTCAAGGAGACGACCCCTTGCGTGATCAAACCAGGTGGCTGGCGGCGCTCGTCGTGCTGGCGTTGGTGTTCGTCGGTGCGGGGCTGTTCCCGGGCAGCGGGCAGGCCCTCGGCGGCCTTGATGTGCGCGGCCTGTTCGTGCCCTGGCTGACGACCCTCCGGGAAGCCGTGACCGCCGGGCGGCTGCCCCTCTGGGACCAGACCGTGTTCGCCGGCTACCCGTTCTTCGCCAACCCGCAGGTCGGCATCTTCTACCCGCCCGCCTGGCTCGCCCTGATCCTGCCACCGCCCGCTGCCGTAGGGTGGTATGTGGCCCTCCATCTGATTGTGGCCGGGGCGGGCATGATGCTCTTCCTGCGCCGCCTGGAGCACAGCACGGCAGCGGCCGGCATCGCGGGGTTGGCGTTCGCCTTCAGCGGATTTGCCGCCGCCCGGATCTACGCTGGGCATATCGGGCTGCTGGCAACCCTCTCGTGGACGCCGTGGGTGCTGCTCGCGCTGCATTGGGCCGTCGACCGCCGCCGTGTAACGGCTGCTCTGGTGGCTGCTGTGCCGGTCGGCCTGGCGGTGTTGGCCGGGCATACGACCTCACTGCTGTACGCCGGGCTGGCTGGCCTCGCCTTTGCGATCTATCTCGCGCTGGAAAACGATCCGCTGATGGTAGGGCGGCAGGCCGTGGTTATGGGGGCGGCTGGGGTAGCCGTCGCTGCCGTGCAGGCGATCCCGTTGGCCGAATTCAGCCTGCGTTCGGCGCGGGCCGCACAGGCCGGGTTCGAGTTCGCGACGCAGTTCAGCCTGCCACCGGCCCACCTGATCACGCTGATCGTGCCGGAGTTCTTCGGTGAGCCGACCCGCGCCGGGTATTGGAGTGTGCCCAATTTTGAGGAACTCACCCTGTACGCCGGGATGCTCCCGTTGTTGGGCGTCGCGCTCGCTGCCATACGCCCGAACCGGCGCGTGTGGCTGTGGCTCGCGGTGATCGCCCTTGGGCTGCTGTTAGCCCTCGGCAGCTACGGATTTTTGTTCCGCGTATTCTACGATCTGCTGCCGCCCTTCCGGCTGGCCCGCGCGCCGGGGCGGGCATCCTTCCTGTGGATATTCGGGGCGAGTGCCCTGTTGGCCACCGCCATTGATGGCGACCCCCCGCCGTCATCAGCCCGCTGGGTCTTGATCGTCGGGGCGGGGCTTGGCGCTGCTGCGCTCGCCGCGACGGGGACCGCCTTCGCGGCACAGCACCCGACCGCAACCAGCGGACGACTGTGGCATCAAACCGGCGGTTGGGCGCTCGCGATAGGCTTCTTCGCAATCTCCGGGATCGTGTTGTTGGCGGCGCTGCGTGCCGAGGATCAGCGCAGACGCGCCGGGCTGATGGCGCTGTTGGCCGCCCTCCTGATCGCTGACCTGTGGACCTTCGGGATGAAGTTCACCCGGCTGGATCCGCTGGAACCGGCACCCCTCTGGCGTGATGCTGCGCAGGTCATCCCTGCGGATGCGGCGGGGCGTGTCATCCCGTGGGGCGTCTCGATCTTTGAGCAGAACGGCGTGCAGGCCGTCGGGTTGAACAGTGTCTTCGGCTACAATGCGCTGGAAGTTGGCAGCGTGCAGCAGCTGCTCGGCTCAATCCCGGATCCGCGGGCGGCCTCCTTTGATGTGGTTGGCGCGCGTTGGGTGATCAGCGGTGCGGAGCTTGGCGAGTATTTCGAGGGTGACCAGCCGCTTACGCTGGTGGGCCAGACTGGCTTCGCCTGGGTGTACGAACGGGGCCGCGTGCTGCCACTGGCCCGCATAGTGACCGCCGCGGAGGTGATCGATGACGATGCGGCCGCCGTTGCCCGGCTGCACGCTCCTGACTTTGACCCGGCGGCCACGGCGATCCTGGATCAGCAGGTGGACTGTCTGGGTGGCACACCGGGCACGGCTGAGATCCTCGAACGGCGCGACGGATACTGGCGTATTTCCGTAGAATCAGATGGGGGCGGCCTGCTTGTACTCGCGGAGACGGATTATCCCGGCTGGCAGGTCCGCATCGACGGGCAAACCGCCGAAGCACTGACCGCCTACACGGCAGTACGTGCCGTCTGTGTACCGCCCGGCCAGCACACGGTTGAATGGGTCTTCCGGCCTGTGAGCCTGTATGCCGGGGCCGGGGTGAGCCTGGCCATGTTGGGCCTCATTGCTGCTAGCGCCCGGCGAGAGTCGGCAGTACACTCAACTTCCACTGGTGAGGAGGATGAAGGATAGAAGGTATGATCACTGTACTTGGCGATATTC
>JAADYX010000035.1 GCA_010092885.1 Chloroflexota bacterium
CAGCATTGGTGCGCACCCCCAGCCGCCGGTTGCCATTGGCCCACTGCATCAACGTCTCGAAGTACTCGTCGATCTCCGGGTCGATGGTTGGCACTTCGCCGAGGATGATGCGCCCGTCGTTGCCGTCCACCGTGATGTAGTCGCCCGCTGAGACAGTCGCATCGCCCACTGTGAACATCTGCTGACCATAGTCGATGCTGATGTCGCTGGCACCGACCACGCAGCATTTGCCCATGCCGCGTGCTACAACGGCCGCATGGCTGGTCATGCCGCCGCGCGCCGTCACGATGGCCTCTGCGGCCACCATGCCGTGATAGTCGTCGGGGTTGGTCTCGTGCCGGATGAGGATCACATCCTGCCCCTCCTCAGCCAGTTCTTCGGCTTCGTCGGCATTGAAGACCACCCGTCCGGCGGCGGCCCCGGGCGAGGCAGGCAGGCCGGTGGTCAGCACCTCGACCTCCACATCCGGGTCAATGACAGGGTGCAGCAGCTGTTCAAGCTGGTCCGGGCGGACGCGCTGCACGGCTTCCTGCTCGCTGATGATGCCCTCGTTGTGCATATCCACCGCGATGCGAACTGCCGCGCGGCCGGTGCGCTTCCCGGTGCGGGTTTGCAGCATATACAGCGTGCCGCGTTCAATCGTAAACTCGATATCCTGCATGTCGCGGTAGTGGTTTTCCAACCGGTTGGCGATCTGCACGAGCTGCTCGTAGGTATCGGGCAGTTCCTCCTCCATCCGCGCGATGGGCTGGGGCGTGCGTGTGCCCGCAACCACATCTTCACCCTGGGCGTTGGTCAGGTACTCGCCGAAGATGATGGGTTCACCGGTGCTCGGGTGCCGTGTGAAGGCCACGCCCGTCCCGGAATTCGGCCCCGCATTGCCGAAGACCATCGCCTGCACGCTGACAGCCGTGCCCATATCGTCAGCGATCCGGTTGACGCGCCGGTAACGGATCGAGCGGTCGTTGTTCCAGGAGTCGAACACCGCAGCGATCGCCTGCCGCAGCTGCTCGTACGGGGCGTCCGGGACTTCCTGCCGGGCCTCGCCAACGATAACTTCCTGGAACCGGCTGACGATCGCCTTGAGCGTGTCCACATCGAGGTTGGCTTCCTGACCGTAGCCGTCCACATCTTCCATCACGCGGTCGAGCTTCTCTTTCGGCACGCCCAACACAATCTCGCCGAACATCTGTACAAAGCGTCGGTAGGCGTCCCACGCGAAGCGCTCGTCGCCGGTCAGTTTGGCCAGACCGTTGAGCGTCCGCGGGTTGAGCCCGAGGTTGAGCACCGTATCCATCATGCCCGGCATGCTGACCGGTGCTCCCGAGCGCACCGAAACCAGCAGCGGATTTTCGCTGTCACCGAACTGCTTGCCGGTTTGCTCTTCGATGTGCTTCAGGGATTCAAGGCTCTGCTGCCACATGCCCTGCGGGAAGGACTTGTCGTGAGCATAATACTCGCGGCACGCTTCCGTGGTAATGGTGAAACCGGGCGGCACGGGCAGATCGGCGTTGCGCATTTCGGCCAGGCCGGAGCCCTTGCCGCCGAGCAGCGGCTTCATGCTGCTGTCGCCTTCTTCAAATAGGTACACCCATTTTGTCATCTTGAGGAACTCCTAAGTGGTTGTTGCGATGAGAGGGTGTGACAGGTGTCACATGCTGAGTATAGACCAAACACGCGCCAAGTTCGATTGTTTGCGCTATAGTGGGGCCATGACAGCACGACTCTGGCTTCTGGCAGTCCTGTTGGGTGTGTGGGGCGTCTTCCCTGTGCAGCAGCAGACGTGTACGCTCACCGTCACGGCGAGCGCGTTGTTTGTCCGTACCGGGCCATCGGAAGGGTACGACACAATTGGCTCAGTCAGTGAGGGCCAGATCCTCACGTTGATCGGGCGCAGCGCGGACTCGGCGTGGGGGCGTATTGAGTTCATTGGGGAAAGGGGCTGGCTCTCGTTGGATCCGGCCTTTGTCGATCTCGACTGCGATGTCGACGCGCTGCCGGTGGTCACCGTGCCTGACGATCCGGCGGGCGAACGGCTGGTCACGCCGCAGCCAACACCAGCGACTGCTGTCGACGATCCATCGCCCGTGCCACCCAGTGAGACCGCACCCCCTGCCACCGAACCCACACCGACGGATCCGCCGCCCACACGTACACCAACCGAACCCTCCACCGCAGAAGCTGACGCCCCTGCTGTGCCAACCGCGGCACCTTCCGGCGATCCGGCCGGTGGGCCGCCGCTGTGGCCGTTTCTGCTGGGTGCGGTTGTGGTGATCGGGGGTGGGGCGGCAGCATTTGCCGCATCACGCTCGCGCGCAGGCGAGGCAGAGGCCGCCGTTGAACCCACACCCAAACCCGCTGAACCGGCACCTGAACCCCCGACTGCGATCGGGCCGCCGGTGCGGATCGAGCCGCCGCCGGCGGAACCCGTCGAGGATCTCGATGAGGTGCCCGCCGATGCCAACGCCGCCAGCCTCATCCCGACCCCGGAAGGGCCGCTGCCTTCCGCCGGGGGGCCCAGCCTGAGCGCTGATGTCACGTTTCTGCTGCGCCTGCTGGTTGAAAATCGCAAGGGGCCGCGCCGCTATGTGCCGCTTGCCATACTCAGCGAATCATCGGGGCGGCCAGCCTATGCCATCTTGGAGATAGCGCTGCGCCTGAGGCGCGTGTATCCGAACCTGATCCGGGTGGGACGCTACCCGGACGGCACCATCGGCATCTTCGCCGACGATGCGCTCATCCGGGCCCGCATCTACGACTAATAGTGCACCTCGACCCGGGTGCCCTCACGATGATAGCTGCCGCGCACGAACAGGTCATCGAGTGACTCGTCAGCGACAGCGGGCGTAGTCCAGCGCCACACGAAGCGCGCTGCGTCATTCGGCAGGTTGATGCAGCCATGGCTGCGCGGGATGCCATAGTCATTGTGCCAGTAGCACCCGTGGATCGCGACCCAATCGCCCGTGATGTAGCAGGTGAACGGCACACCGCCGAGGTTATAGCGGTCGCTGATCTCGTCGTCCGCAGCACGCCCGCCGACCATGCGCTCGCTCAGCCGCTTGTCGAACACGTAGTGCGTGCCGGTCGGCGTGGCGTAGTCCGACAGGCCCGTTGACACCAGATGCGAAAAGACCGGTGTATCGCCCTCATAGCAGGTGAGCACCTGCTGGCTGAGGTTCACGTCGATCCACTTGCGGTCGACTTCCGGCGAGAGTGGGGTCAGTGCGTCTTCGTCGAGCAGGTTGAGGTGCGTGGCCCGCATGTGGAAGCTCTGGTAAAGCTCGCGGGCTTTGTACCACATCAGGCCGTCCGCGCCCGCGACCAGCTCTGTGACGCGGATGGTCGAACCGTAGTAGAAGCGATCCACCCAGCGGGCCTCGTCGCGGCCATCCGGATCCCAGTAGGCATCGGTGTAGGGGACGGTCACCTGCGCCCAACGTCCGCCTCCTAGTTCGCTGACCGGCGTGTTCGGCAGATGGTACCATACCGGCTGCACAAACGATGAGTACAGAAAGCCGCGGGCTGTTTCCAGCCAGAGGTTGTTGTGCCGGTAGACGGTCTGGCCCGGCACCGCCCGCCGCACCCGCACCAGATCGTCTTGGAGGGCATTGCCAACGATATCGGCATCCGTGCTGGGGGCCTCGCGGTAGTTCATGTACGCGCTGGAGACCCGCCCCAGCGGCTGCCCTGACCAGCGTGAGGTTTCCGGTGTGAGGGTCTGCGCGGCGGCTGGCTGGGCACCCGCGGCGGCTGCCAGCCCGATCAACCCGATGGATTTGAGTACGGCTCGTCTGCTCATCATCTGCTGCTCCCTGGTCCGGCTGAAGAGTCTGCCCGGCCCCGCCCTGAGTCGCAAGTATCCAGGCGATCATCTACCGGATCTCCTCCGTCCAGGAGACCCAATTGCTGCGCTGCAGGCCCGCAGCGAGCACCTCGCTATTGTTCAGCCATGCGAGATCGTGGACTTCGCGCTGGCTGCGGAACGTCGCTGTTTCCCCGGAGGCCAGGTCCACGACAAGGATGGTGTTCGCGCCTGCCATCGCCGCGATCTGGCTGCCGTCCGGTGAGATCGCCATTCCCCGGATCCAGCTGCCGAATCCCAGATCAACCAGCGACTCCCAATTTTCACCATCGTACGCCCAGATGGTCCCCTGCACCGTGCCCATGTACACAGTATTGTTGCTGGCGTTCCACACAGCCGAGAAGGGCATCGCGTTTAGGTCCCCCAGGTAGATGGTGTCCTCGTCCTGCCACCGGTAGATCTCGCCGTTCTGCAGCCCGATGTAGACGGTATCCTCATCATCGGTCCACGTGAATCCGGATATGGGTGAGCGCATGTACGGCGATCCCCAGGCACGGTCGCCCGTCAGCACATCGTACGCGATGATATGCTGGTGTCGCGTGTTGACAGCCACCCACTCCGAGTTAGGGCTCCAGGTCATGTCATAGATCCTGCGGTACAGGTGCCGTGCCAGTAGTGTTTCGCCGGTGTCTAGATCGAAGACACGCAGGGCACCGTTGCGGTGACCGGTCGCCAGGCGTGAGCCATCCGGCGAAAGCACCGCGAACGACAGGCCGCGCCCTTCGATGTCGCGCAGCGTACGGGTGATCGTCTGCATATCGCCAGCCGGCCTGAACTCGAAAAGGCCGTTGCCATCGCTTGTGATGAACTCCGTGCCCGCGTAAACGGCCCGTCCCCGGTAGTCGATGCGCTGCCCGCGGAACGGATCCGGTTCGATGGTCGGTACGCTGGTCGGTCTTGGCTGCCCCGTCGGGATGATGTCGATGCCGCCCCCGATGCCCTGGTTGCGGAAGATGTCGCCGCGCAGCAGGGCGGGCACCACGCAGACCATGGCCGCAAATCCAAGCATAATCGCCACAGTCAGCACGTCAAGCACACGCTCACGCACCTCGCGCTCGCGGAAGAAGCGGTCCAAACGGAGCAGTTCCGCCAGCCGGAAGCCGCTGCTCGCCTCACGGTCAACACGCTGGTCCTCTGCCTCGTTGGGAGCGGCACGCATCAGCGGTTGGTTGATCCCATGGTCCCGCTCGATCTGTGCGATGACGCGCAGCAGGGCGCGCCGCTGCACGGCCGATGACACATTGACGGCTTCGCGCAGGGCGGGCAGCGCTTCCAGCCCGATCTCTCGCAGTTTGGCCTCCGCCTCCCGCTGCCGTTCGCGGAACCGGAGATCGTGAATCAACTCTGAAATCATGTATCTTTCCTCAAGGATTGGTCTCGTGTCCGCCTATCATACCGAGTCTGCTGTGATAATGGGACCCTACAAAAAGGAGGTGTGTACAATCCTGTTGCAATCGCGGCATAACAGACCGCATCTGCTATAATGGGCACTGCTCATGTCAAACTCATCCGGAGCTTGTACCCATGTTCAGCGCAGATATCCTTCACTTGAGGGCCATCGAACCAGGCGATGCGCCTGCTTTACACACGTATCTCAACCGACCCGAGTTGATCGGGCGGCGCTACCTGCCAAACGATTACCACCCGGAGATGCCGCTTTCCAGCCAGCAGATCGAAGTGCTGGTTGAACACTGGTCCTCCAACACCAAATTTGAACGCACGTTTGCGGTCGTGACCAATGATTCAGACCATATGATCGGCCATGTGCGCATCCACCGCTGGTGGGACGATCACGCCCCAAGCCTTGACATCGCCATCGACCCGCAGCACTGGCGCAAGGGGTTCGGCACAGCCGCACTCGATCTGCTGCTGACGTACCTCTTCAAGAACACGGTGGCGCACAGCATCAGCGGTTGGATAGACAGCTGGAACGAGGCCGGGCTGACCTTCGCCGAAAAGCACGGCTTCAGCCGGGCCGGTGCGCGCCGGCGGGCGGGCCTGCGCGATGGCGCCTACTACGACGAGGTCTGCGTTGATCTGCTGCGCCGCGAATGGAAGGGAGCCTGATGATGCCGCTGCACGGACAGGTATGCATTCTGCGTGAGGAGCGCGAGGACGATATGCCGCGCCTGCTGGCCTTGCGCAACAATATGGACACACAGGGGTGGAGCCAGGCGCTGCCCCCGGACTACACGCTGCCGATGTACCTCAAGCGCTTCAACGAACGGGAGTTCAGCTTCCGGCGTACGGATGGCCGCTTCGTGATCGAGTATAAACCCACCGGAGACTTCTGCGGAACGATCAGTTATACCGGTGTGCAGCCCCGCCTTTCCGCCACAGTTGGCCTCGCCATTGACAAGCACTTCTGGGGCTCCGGCGTTGCACTCGACGCGCAGGAGACGCTGCTGCGTTTTCTGTTCAACGAACTTGGCCTGCGCCGGGTGGATCTGTGGACCAACTCCGGCAACAAGGCCGCGGTCGGCCTGGCCAAGAAATCCGGATTCAAGGAGGCCGTCCGCGTGCGTGAGGCGATCTGGCTGCACGGCCAACTGAGCGACAACCTCGTTATGGACCTGCTGCGCGAAGAATGGTACGCACTGCATCCCGAGTACGACGACAATCTGCCACCAGTGACGCCGTGAATCAAAAAACCTCCCGCACAGGGAGGTTCTTTCTTGTCTGGTATCGCTCAGTTAGGTGAGACCTGCTGGCGAGCGTCGCCAATGCGATCCTGTGCGTCGGCCAGAACGTCGTCCGCGCGGGCACGGATATCGTCGAGCGTGCGCTCACCTTCGGCACGCATGCGGCTGATCTCAGCCTGGGCCTGCTCGCTGAATTCCTGACCCTTGCGGGCGATCATCTGGCGGGTTTCGTCACCACTGCGCGGAGCGTTCAGCAGGGCGATTCCGGCACCGATCAGGCCACCGACGACAAAACCAAGAACAAAATTGCCTGTATTGTTAGCACTCATATGTGCGCCTCCTTATCTGTGTGTGTGCCTTCAGAATACGGTGGCGACATAAGATCCGCATAGGCGCGACATTAGCAATTCCTGAAATCAGCCTGCTATGATCACGGTGAATATCCACCCTACCAGGAGCAGCACCCCATGACCTATTCACCCGAAGAGATCAACCAGAAGCTCGCCGCCCACCCGGACTGGTCGCTTGGCGACGACGGCCAGCTGCACATGAATGTGACGCTCGGCAATTTCAAAGAGATTGTGATGTTTGCCAACGCCGTCGCCCTGCTGGCCGAAACCGCCAACCACCACCCTGATATCCTGATGCACGGCTACAAGAACCTGCGCATCAGCGTGATGACCCATGACCAGGATGGCATCACGGACAAGGACTTTGAGCTGGTTGCTGCGATTGACAATCTGCCGAGGTTTGGCTGAGATGGAAGGCAAAGTCGTTGTCATCACCGGCGCGGCTGGTGCCATTGGCAGCGTGACGGCCCGTGTGTTCGCTGAGGCGGGCGCACGGGTCACGCTGATCGATGTTCGCGAAGACCGCCTGTACGAACAGTGTGAAGATCTCGCCTCGAAGTTCGGCGCGCAGCTGGTGCCCAACATCGACGCCACCGATCTCGGCTCGGTTGAGCACATGGTGCAGCAGGTCCTTGACAAGCATGGCAGCATCTACGGCCTGATCAACGTGGCGGGCGGCTTCCGGTCCGGCAGCCCCGTTCACGAAACCGACCTCAAGACGTGGGAACTGATGATCAACCTGAATGCGCGCTCGGTGTTTGTCGCCTCCCACGCGGTGATCCCGCATATCATCGAGGGGGGGCAGGGCGGCCGCATCGCGAACTTTTCCGCCAAACCGGCGCTTTCGGCGGGCAAAGGCAATTCGGCCTATGCCGCATCGAAGGCTGCTGTGCTGCGCCTCACCGAGTCGATGGCGCTTGAGTTGAAAAAGCACCGCATCAATGTCAACGCGGTGCTGCCCGGCATCGTCAACACGCCCGCCAACCGTGAAGCCATGCCCGATGCCGACCACGACTCATGGGTCACACCGCAGCAGGTCGCGTATGTGCTGCGCTTCCTATTCTCTGATGAGGCCGTCGCCGTCAACGCGGCGGGCATCCCGGTGACCGGCTATGCC
>JAADYX010000296.1 GCA_010092885.1 Chloroflexota bacterium
TAGCGCCCGAGGATCATGCTGGTATGGTTGAGCTCTTCGTGACGATTGTCACCGCTGACAATGACCAGCACACCTTCCAGTTCAGGGTATAGCACATCCGCCAGGATGCTTTCCAGGGTGGAAGGCTCCTCAAGCAGGCGCAGGGTCTGGCGCGCGCCCTCGGTATCCGCTTCAGGCAGGGTCTCATTGCCCGGATCCAACACGTTGATCAGGCCGTCGGTGTAGATAATGCGGTAGCGTCCGCCGAAACGTTCCAGAACATCCGCGGCCATCTCCATGACCTCAGCTTCAAGCGTCGGCTGGCTCGGGATCAACGCGCGGATCTGCGCGGCATCCAGCCCGGCACACAACGTGTTGATCAGATCGCTGACCCGCGAGAGGCGCTCTTGTGATACCGGCTCGGCCAGATGGAGCATCTGCTGGCGGAAGTCACCGCCTTCGATGACCATGATCATGAGCACCATGCGCCCCTGTGTGCTGATCAGCTGGAGATGCTTGAAGTGCGCGCCCTGCGTCTGCGGGGAAGTCACCAGCGCGGCACTGCGTACGGTCTGCGCCAGCACGCTGGCCGACAACCGCATCCACTTGCGCACATCCGGCGGCGACTGGTGAAACTGGTGGCGGATGGTCTGCCGTTCATGCTGGGAGAGTTCGTTGTCGCTGAGCAGGCGCTGCACGAAGTACCGGTAGCCTTCCTCAGTGGGCACCCGCCCGGCGGAGGTATGCGGCGAGGCGATCAGACCGGCCTCTTCCAGAGCGGCCATGTCGTTGCGGACGGTGGCCGAGCTGACGTTGAGGTCGTAGTTTTCCACCAGAGCTTTGCTGCTTACCGGCGTGGGCTGGTCCACATACTCGCGGACGATCAGGCCGAGAATGATCTCCTGGCGACGGGTTGGCTGTGGCATGGGTACGGGCGTATCCTCACGGCAATCTGGCACTCACCAGGGGAGAGTGCTAACAATGTCTAATTTTGATAGTATCATTGTGACAGGTGGACTGTCAAACTAACCACTCTTTAACCACAACCCTTTTCGTGCCAATCTTTAACATGGTAGAATACATGCACACTTGTGTGAGGATCAGGGGATCATAATGAGCGCATCTGTGGCTTCAACCGCAACAGCCAACCGTGAGAGCATCAACGATCAGCTGCGTATCCGGCGGGTGGCAAACCAGCTTTCACGCGTGGGGTTGGTTCTGCTCGGCGCGCTGACTCCGGTTGTCTTTATCGTGGCGTTTGTGCAGGCCTTCCTATGGCTGCAGCAGCCCGTCTTTCTGGGGGTGTTTGTCGAATATCCCACGCTTGTCGAGCGCGGCGCAGCCCAACCCTTCTTCGGAGGGGCCGAGGAGGTCCAGGACAGTGCCCTGCAGCAGGGTGACACCATCCTGAGCATGAACGGCGTGAGTGTAGCCAACGGGCGCCAGATCATGGATGTGCTGGAAAACCGCAGCCCCGGCGATCAGGTTGTGCTCGATGTGGTCGGGGCGGATGGCAACCGGCGCACTATCGATGTGACGCTGAGCCCCATCCCCTT
Source organism: Chloroflexota bacterium (assembly GCA_010092885.1). Classification (GTDB taxonomy): domain Bacteria; phylum Chloroflexota; class Anaerolineae; order Aggregatilineales; family UBA3940; genus TC-195. The sequence goes on from JAADYX010000296.1 coordinate 1,536, forward strand.
CAGCCGGACTCTGCTGGTGTTCTCGCTGCTGTCTGTGGCCGCACTCGGCCATATCGGGCTCGGACTATGGGTCTCGCGCCAGCGGCGCGGCCAGCCGGTGGGCCGCATCTTTTTGATGTACAGTTTGGCTGGCGGCATCCTGCTGATCGGCCTGTTTGACCTGTGGACCACGCATACCCTTGTCCCTGTGTGGCTGACGGCCCTCACGCTGATGGGGGTGCTGCTGCTCAGCCTGGCTCTGATCTTCCCCGGTGAGCTCGTCCCTGTGGCACGCCAGCCGATGCTGCGCTTCGTTCCGCCGCTGCTGGCGGTGCCGGTGCTCATCTACCTGACGGTGACCTTCCTGGCCCCGAATGCCGCGCCGCCCGGGCGCATCTGGCAGGTGGAAGGCATTTTCACGGCGCTGTGCATTGTGATTACCATTTTCACGCTGGGCTGGCGGGCCATCCTGGCGAAATCCCCGGCGATCCTCGAGCAGAGCCGGGTTGTGCTGGCCGGTGCGCTGCTGGCGTTCGCGCCGTTTGTGCTCTTCGTGCTCGATGATTCCGTGGTCCGTTTGGGCTGGGTCGCGCTGAGTTTCCTCCTGTTCCCGGCGACCATCGCTTACAGCATCGTGCAGTACAACGCGCTGGATACCAAACGCCTGTTCAGCTTCACGGCGACCTACGGCCTGATCGTGCTGGCCGCCACCGCGGGCTATGCGGTGCTGGTAGCAGGCATCAATCTCATTGTGAACGGTGCCCTTCTGATGGGCGCCAGCGACATCGCGAGCAACCCGGTGCTGGTGGCGCTGTTCACCATTGGGTTGGTGCTGGCCTTGCAGCCCGCACGCAAGCGGCTCCAGTCCACCATTGATGGTCTGTTCTTCCGGGCGGAAGCCGAATACGAGAAGCGCCTGACCGCGTTCCGGCAGGAACTGACCGTCGCCAGCGGGCTGAGCGATGTGATCCGCCTGCTGAAGAGCCAGATCCGTGAGACGTTGATGCCGTCGCATATTTACATCTTCCTGCGTGATGCGCAGTCGGCGGACTTTGTGGCTCACGGGGAGGGGGCGCGGCCCGATACAGACATCCGGTTTGAGACGGGCGGCGGTCTGGTCCACGCGCTTTCCACCACGCGCGATGTCCTATTCCTGGAGTACAACAAGCCGCTCCCGCCCGAACTGGTCGAGGAGCACGCCCGGCTGGCGGTGCTGCGCACCCCCGTGCTCGCGCCGCTGCAGGGACAGGAACGGCTCGCGGGCTGGGTGGCTGTGGCGCACAAGCGCTCGGGCGAACGATACAGCATCCAGGATCTGCGGTTTATTCAGGCACTGGCCGAACAGGCCTCGCTGGCGGTTGAGCGTGCACAGGTCATCGGCGACCTGGAGCGGCGCTGTCTCTTATACACATCT
>JAADYX010000297.1 GCA_010092885.1 Chloroflexota bacterium
ATCCGGCTGCCCGGCTGGAAACCCTGCGGGAGCCGGCGCGCCTGTTCCACCTGCGGCTTGATGTGCCGCTGATCGCGGGCATCATGCCCGCCACGATGATCTCAGTGGTAGCGCAGTTTGCGGCGTTGATCAGCCTGGCACTGTCGGGCATCACCCTGATCCCGGTGTTGGTCCTGGTCGACTCGCTGGTGACTCAATCGCCTGAAACCGTCCTGCGGCTGTTGAACATCACCCTCGGCGCACAGCTCGTGATGCTGTTGGTGGTCGGCGGCCTCCCTGTGATCGCCCTGGGAACGCTGGTCGCCGGTACGCTGGGCTTGCAGGTTGAGCGTGACGCCATCGCCGGACTGGCACTGGGGCAGGGGCGTGGTATCATTCCCTATATCCGTTTGCTCGTCCCTTCGGCAGTCTTCACGCTTGGCGTCCTGATTGGGTTGGCCCTCACACCGATTGGTCTGTTTATGCCGCTCTCACTGCTCATCGGCTCGGATGTCGGGTTGGGCAGTCTGGTGCGCATTCTGCTTGAAACAGCCGTCTGGTTCACCGCGATCACCGCTCTGATGTGGGGCTGGCTGTGCGTAACGCGCTTCAGCGCACACCGGGTCTTGGGCACCCACGTCGGCGAAAAGCCACCGCGCCTCAAACGGCAGGTGCTCAATCTGTGGTTGGGGCTGGTGATGGGCGGTGCCCTGCTGGCGGCGGCTGTGGCGCAGGTGTTGATCTATCGCGACGTGGCGGGTTTGGTAAACAGCCTGGGGCCGCCGTTGAGTGCGGTCGGGTTGGTCGCCGCGATGTACGTCATCACCGTGATCGGTGTGTGGGCACTGACCCGCGTTGGCCTGCTGCTGCGCAGACGATGCCCCACCTGCGGCGAACGGGTGCGCACGCCGATTGCAGTCGGTGCGACCTGTGACAGCTGCGACAGCAAGCTGGCTCCCTGGGCCTATATTGATTAATGCAAGGAGAGAACATGTCCGACGATAAGATTCTAGCCCTCAACCCCGATCCCGACAAAACCGGCGTCAATGTGGACCGGGTGAAATACGAACAGATCAAGACCGCGATGCTGGCCGCCCTCGATGAGGAAGGCGAGATACCGTTCAAGCGGCTGTCGGAAGAGGTCGAAGCACGGCTGAACAGCCCCTTCAAGGGATCGGTCGGCTGGTACACCACTACGGTCAAACTCGACCTGGAGGCACGCGGTCTCATCGAACGGGTGCCGGGCAACAAGAATCAGGTGGTGCGCCTGAAGGGCGACTACGGTTGATGCCCCCCGATGTGCCCCCGATGTCGGAGCAGTTCATCGCCATGTTGGAGGCCGATGACCGGCCTAAAGCCAATATCATCGACTTTCGCGAGGTCAACCTGAACTTCAGCGATATCGTGGCGGCGTTAGGCATGGTGGCAAAGGGTGAGGCCGCACCCTTCCACCATCCTAATCTGGTGATGGTCGCCGCCGTTACCGAATCCGCATTGGTGGAGATGAGCGCCAACGCCCTGCGTCAGGTGCAGTACGGCACCCTGCGGACCGGTTCATATCGCACGGTGGAGGCGGCCACAGCAGAAATTATGCAGTACATTTCAAAAACCTAACAAGGTCTTAACATCCCGCCAACCTCACGCTAAACTTAGGTTGGGAGGTTGATATGTTTGATATCGGACAACTTGGCGACAACGGACTGATCGTATGTGTGGTCAATGAGGATCTGCTTTCGACCGATGCAGCAGCGATTAAGTCATATTTGGGGACGCGGCTGGCCACCACACAGGTGCCGATCCGCTTCCTGATCGACTTGAGCCTGGTCAAAGGGCGGCCGCAGCAGCGCCTCGCTCGGTTGGCGACCATGATGCGCCATGCGCCACACATCTTCGCGCACCCCAATCTGTTTGAGGTGGTGGTGGTGCTCTGGTCGTGGGATGGGCTGGTCGACCCGGGCTATCTGGCCTTTCGCCTCCCGGAACTTGGCGGCGGGCGCGTGCTGATCTTCTCCGGCATAGAGGACGCCCTCAACTATGCCCACGAGCCGATGGGGATGTACCTTTCCTGACGGGTGAGGTGTTTTGGCTCCCTGTGATCTCTCGCTACAATCGGGACACTCAAGGGAGGCACTCATGATTCACCTCAAGGAACTCAAATCCTACGCCAAAACCGCAAAGCAGGAATGGCTGGTGACCAACGGCGTCGGCGGGTACGCTGCCGGTACGGTCGCCGGGGCACTGACGCGCCGCTACCATGGCCTGCTGATCGCCGCGCTCAACCCACCCACGGAGCGCACACTGCTGGTCGCCAAACTCGACACTGTCGCCCGCTTCAACGAGATGACAGTACCGCTGTATGCCAATGTGTGGGGCGGCGGCCTGGTTGAGGCACTCAACCTGCCCTATCTGATCGATTTTAAGCTGGAGGGCACCACGCCCATCTGGACCTACCAACGCGCGGGCCTGCGCCTGCAGAAGCGCATCTGGATGGAGCAGGGGGCCAATACCACCTACATCCGCTACGATGTGCTGGATGCGCCCGAGCCGGTGCAGCTCAGCATGCGGGCGCTGGTCAACTATCGCAATCACCATGGCGAAACGCGCGCGGAAGGCTGGCGGATGAAGGTCACCAACCTGGCCGATGGCATCCGCGTGGTACCCTACGATACCGCCGTGCCGTTCACCATCCGTTCGACGGGGGCCAAAACCACCGTGGAAAACGAGTGGTATTACAATTTCGACCTGGGTGTGGAACGCTACCGCGGCCTGCCGGACAATGAGGATCACCTGCTCGCGGCGACCTTTACCGCGGTTGTTGAGCCGGGGTCCACGCTCACTATGGTGGCCAGCACGGACAAGGATCCTGATTTGGACGGCGAGGCAGCCTACGCTCGCCGCCGCGAATACGAGCAAAGCCTGCTGGACGCGTCACCATTCGCTGAGCCGCCGCTGGGCATTGAGCAGCTCACCCTGGCCGCGGACCAGTTCATCGTGCGGCGGCCCATTCCCAGCGATCCGCAGGGGCTGACCGTCATTGCCGGGTACCCGTGGTTCAACGATTGGGGCCGCGATACGATGATCGCGCTGCCCGGCCTGACGCTGGCCACCGGGCGGTCTGAAATTGCGGCACGCATTCTGCGGACGTTCGCCCGCTTCGTGGACCAAGGCATGCTGCCTAACCAGTTCCCCGACGAGGGCACCCAGCCTGAGTACAACACCGTTGACGCGACTCTGTGGTATTTTCAGGCGATACGCGCCTACCATGCGGCTGCTGGCGACGACCAGCTCATCAAGGACCTGTTCCCCGTGCTCGTTGATATCCTGGAGTGGCACATCAAAGGCACCCGGTACAACATCCACATGGATGAGGTCGACAGCCTCCTGTTCGCTGGGGAACAGGGCACCCAGCTCACCTGGATGGATGCCAAGG
>JAADYX010000298.1 GCA_010092885.1 Chloroflexota bacterium
AGATGTGTATAAGAGACAGGAGTAGAGCTGCCGATCCCGTGCCGCGATGGGTTCCATGTCGGTGCCCATCGTCACAGTGAACAGGTCAAATACCAGCAGCCCGATCACGAGCGCCACCCAGGCCGGTTGGCTCAGCCGTTCTCGCAGCGGCCCGAATGCCAGCCAGCTCAGCGTGACCAGCAGGGCTGTCAGGGCGGCGGCGTTCATCGCCGGGTAGAGGTCGGCATCCGGCAGGGCCAAACCCAAAATCATCAGCTGAGCCGCGCCCACCCAGGCGATCACGGCTGCCCATCGCAGTAACTTCACAGGGTCCCAGCCGTCCCTCAGCGATGCAACACCCAACCCCGCCAAGATCGCCGCACTGTGGGCCACCACGAAGGCCGCGCGCTCCTGCCCGCGGAACCACCCAAATCCCGGCACGATCAGGTATAGCACGTTGAACAGCAGCGCCGATCCGCCAAAGGACAACAGCAGCCCGACCAGGGCTGTCACGCTCCAAAACGCGGCATCACGGGCCTTGTTGACCAATGCCACGCCAATCAGCGGCAGCGTGACGATCCCGATATACAGCGGTGACCATCGCGACAGCGTGTTCGGCAGCACAACTGTGAGCAGATCCACAAAGGGGAAGCCATTTGCCAGCGCCTCAAAGCCGAACTCCGCGCGGATGGTCTCGCGTGTGTACTCAAAGCCTGGCAGCAGCTGTACCATCGCGAGACCGTAGCCAAGCACGAACGGAATGGCCACCGGCCACACCTTCAGCCGTTGGCCCCGCGCCCGGTAAATCCCGTAGGCGAGCATCACATAACTGAAGAAGAGTGTCGTCTGCGGATGGCCCGCCAGCAGACTTAGTCCCAGCGCAGCGGCGGCCACGGCCAGCCACGGCGGATGCCAACCCTCTGCGCTTTCACTTGCCTGATGCAGCCCCAACAGCGCCAGCGGAAGCCACACACCCGCCTCAAGCACGGCCAACTGCTGCGGCGGATACCCGGCCAGATACCCTCCATAGCCGATCACAAGCGCGCTTACCAGCCCCGCCGCCCGCGAACCGGTCACTGTTTTCACGAAGATGTACATCAGCACCGTGGCCAGCCACACATGCGCGATGGTTTCCGCCTGCAGCGCCGCGTAATTCCAACCCTCGAACAGCCCCTCGCTGAGGAAGATGGTCACCAGCCGCGGCGGATAGAAGACGGCGGCCTGTGTATCGGCCAGAAACGGATGCCCCCCGAAGTTGTAGGGGTTCCACAGTGGGATCTCGCCTTGTGTCAGCCGTTCCGCCTGATAGGCACCAAACGCCAGGAACTGCCCCGCGTAGTCACCCGCAGGGTAGCTGACCCGGTCGGCGGGGTTCGGAGCCATCAACCGCCAGAAGTACAGCATCCACAGCAGCGTCAGCCCGAGGATGCTGAATAGGTCCGCGGCGCGTGGATGCGCTCTGAGCCAGCGGGTCATGGCGCGGTGACCGTCACAGTGCCCAGCGCAATGGCATAGTCGGGGTAGGGGGTTCCCTCCGCGTTCACTGCGATGGTCCGGCCCTGTGCGTTGTACATGCCAGCCACCACGCGATACGTGCCGGGTTCCTGCGGAAGGGTGAGCTCAAACGCATCGGTGAATGGGCAGGGACGCAGCCACAGCGAGGTCGGGTAGTCACCGTGCAGTGGGGGGCGGTCGTTTTGTGCCGCGATGTGCCCCGCCCCGTCGAGGAGGTGCACAAACACCGTCAGATCCTCCTCCGGCCTGTTGTAAGGGAAGAACGTCAACGGTATGGTGAGTGTTTCGCCGGGTGCGGCCTGCACATCGACCGGATCGGCGGTCAGGTGGGCAAAGTCGAACAGTGTGGCTGATGGGTCATCGGGCGGCTGCGTTTCACAGTCTTCAGCATATACTGCCCCTGCTGTCACCATCACAGGCTCGCCCGGCAGAAATGTGAAGCCATCCTGTCCCAACTGCCCAACCCGGATCTGCACACGGGCAGCGGTCGGTGCGGCGATATCCTCCGCCAGCCGGATATGGTAGGTGGTCATGATGATCTCGCCGGGTTGCAGGCTGCTTGTCGGCAGCAGACCCCCACCGGGATAGGTATCCAACTTGCCGATCTCCGCCAGATCCCGACCGAACACAGTATAAGAGATGCTCAGATTCTCATCTGTTGGTTCTGTCAGGGTCCAGTACACAGTGATCGGCAGCCGATCACCCGGCTCAAGCGCGGCAAGATCGGGTTCAACAGCGGTCAGGGCCAACGGCCCCCACGCTGCGTCGAGCAGTTGGGCCTCACGCGGCAGCGTGACCATCGTCTGCGGTGGGGTGTAGGCGGGCCGGATCACAGCAAATGGGATCACCGCCGCGGTGACCGCCAGCGCCGCGCCGACCGCACCCGCCCCAAGGAAGCGCGCCCTCTGCGGCAGCCAAAAGACCAGGCCAAACGCCGCCAACGCGCTGGCCGCCCCGATCGCCGGGAACAGCAGCCTGCCCTGTGATGCAAATGTCCGCATGCTCCAGGCGATCACGCCCCCCAGCACCACCCCGATCTGCGCCAGCAGCAGCCCGGGCAGCAGCAGATCCGCCCAGGCGCCGTGTGCCATCCGCTGCGCAAACCAGGCCGCCGCCCCGGCTGCGGCCGCAACACTGATCGCGCCAAACAGCACATAGGCCCAATCCGGCGCCAGGATGTTCACCGCCCCGAACCAGCCCCAATATGCCGTCCAGAAGCTGAACCATTCCTCACGGACCAGCGTCACCAACCCGATGGTGCGCGGCCCGGCAATGGTCACATGCATGGCGGTGCCCGTGATCTCCCCGTACAGCAGCAGATTGCGCATGTACCACCACCCGGCGATCGGCACCCACAGCCCGATCTTCAGGAAGCCCGTGCTGACCGCTGCCCGCCCTGCTGCATCGCGCAGCCCGTGGCGCCACCGCCCCAGCCCGATCAGCGGCGCAAACGTCAGGCCGCTGACCTTGCTCAGCGCGATCAGCGCGAACAACACCGCAACCACGATCTGCCGCCTGAAGGTCAACCCGTCGGTAAGGGTGCGCAGCAGAGTCACCATCAGCCATGTCGCCAGGAAGATCGTGAGGTTGTCATTGTTGACGGATGCCGCAATGAACACAAACATCGGGTTGAACGCGACCAGCGCCGCTGCCAGCGGACCAGCTAAGGGGTGCTGCGGCCAGACAATCCGCGCGAGGGCATACGTGCCGATCACCGTGCCCGCACCCAGCAGCAGCCCAAATCCCCGTAGGATGGCCACCGCCAGCAGACTCCCGTGCAGGCCGTCGCGAGCCGTGTGCAGGGTCATGTTTTGGTTGTCCGTCGCATCCCCAATGCCGATCTTGGCATGCGGGTTGAGCTGCCGCACCTCATCCAGATCGCTTGTGTCGATCCAGCCGGTCAGCACCGCCCCGATCAGATAATACAGCGGGGGTTGGCTCGCTTCCTGCTCGTAGCGCGTAGCGATGCCGGGCTGCTGCACGGCGACCTTGCCCGTTTCTGCGATGTGCGCCACCATCGGATAGTGCACGATCTCATCGGATGCTTCGAAAGCAGGGGTTGACGTGGCGTACAGGATGCCCAGCACAAGATAAACCGCGACGATCCCGGCCAGCAGTGGATGGTCACGCAGGTGGGTCATGGCACCACGCGCAGCCGCGTCAGGATGAGGAAGTCGTCGATCAGACGGCCGTCCGGGGTCAGGCGCTGAAGTCGCTGCACCGATCCATCCTCATTGAGCGTATAGAGCACCACCTGCACCCGATACTCGCCCGGTACTGCCTCGGGATCGACACGTACCGGAACCGGATCGATCACAACCGCGCCCGGCTCCCAGCCTGCGGTGGGTGCGCCGCCGTTCTGCGGCCAGCGGTCTACCTGCGCCACCCGGCTGTTGTCCGGCGCGAGCACCTGCACCGAGACTGTGTAATTCTGCTCGATCTCACGCAGCCCCTGCCAGTACAGCGTGACGGTTGTCTCCTCGCCCGGATTCAGGGTGCGTTCGCTGAGTTCATAGCCCACCAGCGCGATCCGCTCACCGAAGTCAAAGGCGACCGGGTTGGGCGTATCGGCTGCCACAGCGGGGCGCAGCGTGACGGTGGCGAGTGCGGCGCTGTTCCCCCCGACCACAGCCGGACCTTCTGCCGTCATGCGCTCGCAGGGGACCGGGCACGTTCGGAAGTCGTAGAGCCCGACCAGCACGGTCAGTTCCTCGGGTGCGTAGGCTGCCGGGTCGACTGGTACCACGTACTGATCAACCCAGCGCCTGCCGGGCTCCAGATCCTGTGTGGCCAGCCTACCCAATCCCGGATAGGTGTCCCGCTGCCCGGCTAGGAAACCCGCATCGTCCTGCAGGTGCACAAACGTGCTCCACGGGCGGTCCATCGGGGCGAGGGTCTCCCAGTACAGAGTCACTCCGACCGACCCGCCGGGCTGAACAGCGCCCCTATCGATTTCATAGCCGAGCAGCCGCATCGTTGGTTCACTGGCACCCGGCGGGGTGAAGTCAACGCTCTCACCCGGATAGGCGTCCGCAGCAAGCTGCGGTGGCAGACGGTACGCGGGCATGATCCATAGGAACGGCGCGATTATGCTCAGCACCGCCAGCCCGCCCGTCAGGCTGAACGCCACCCCCCGCCCGATCCGCTCCGGCAGCCATGCGCTCAACCCGGCGATCATCCACAGGTTGATCGACATGATCGCAGAGAAGACCAGCCGCCCCTGCGAGGACCACGTCACCCGGGCCCAGTAGCTCGCCAGCGGCACGATCACCGCCGCAATCCACAGCAGGGAGAGCAGCGCGGGCATCCACTTCGCCAGGTCGAAGCCGTCCCGGCGGGCCTTTTGCACGAGTGTCGGGATCACGCCGGCCCACCCGAGCACAAACAGCGCGTTCAGCACCGGGTAGATCCACAGCGCCATGGGCACATTCACCCCACCGAACAGGCCCCAATAGCTCTTCATGAAGCCTTCGCGCTCTGTCCACAGCTGCCTAAGGGAGGCCTCACGGGCGCGCTCCCCAAGGATCTCGATGAAGACGTTCAGCCCGAACGGGTCGCCATACAGCACGAAGTTGCGCCAGTACCACCAGCCGCCAATCGCAGCCGCCAGCCCGACGATGATCGGTCCCTCGATGAAGAACGTCTGCCAACGCTTCTGCCGGAAGGCCGCATAAGCCATCGTGAGCCCTGCCAGCCCAAACTGCCCCAACACGCTGGCTTTGGTCAATGCGCTCATACCCAGCACCAATCCGAGCGTGACGGCCAATGGCAGGGTTTTCTCGCCGGTGTCAGCGGCGCGCGCAATGCGGATCATCAGATAGAGGCCCAGTGCCGCCAGCAGCACCGCCAGGTTGTCGTTGTTCACGGCCCCACTGATGAAGGCAAACATCGGGGTGAACCCGACCGCCGCCGCCCCTGCCACAGCCAGCCACCGCCGCTGAGGAAAAACCTCCCGCCCGATCAGGAAGGTGATGTAGAC
>JAADYX010000036.1 GCA_010092885.1 Chloroflexota bacterium
CCGTGGTCCAGGTCGGGGAAGCGGTGCGCTTTTTCGGGATCAAAACCGCTGTACTGCAAAAAGGCCAGATGGTTCTCATTGGCCGCCGTGAACACGACCTCCGTCTTGAACTGGTCAGCCAGCCGCTTGACCTTGCTGAAGCTGAACGCCGCAGAGGAATCCAGGCCGTTGACGCGGGAAAAGTCCAGGATGAGGTAGCGCGGCGGCTCATCGTCGTAGGCGCCGCGGATGCGTTCGTAGAGCGAATGGGCCGTGCCGAAGAACAGAAAGCCCTGCATCTCCATGATCAGCACCCGTTTGCCCAGCTTGTCGAGCGTATCACGGAAGCGGCGCGGGCGTTCCACACTGCTGCGGATCATGGTGGCGTCCAGTTGGCTGCGCACCGGGCTGAGTTGGCTGTAGCTGACGACAAAGATGATGACCATCAGCACGAGGCCGACACCCACACCCGTCAGGAAGTCCGTGGTGGCAATGGTCACGAGGATGATCAGGATCACGGCGTATTCGGGCAGGGCGAAGCGCTTCCACGCTGAGATCACCCAGTCCTCGATCAGTTCAAGCCCGAGGAAAAGCAGCAGCCCGCCGAGCAGGGGCCGCGGGAAGAAGAACAGCAGTTCGCCGCCGATCAGGAGGGCGATGATCGATACCACCGCCGCGATGATGCCGATCAGGCGGGTGCGCCCGGCTAACTTGGTGCTCAATGCGGAAAGGCTCAGCGACTGGTAGCCAATGAAGCCCCCCGTCAGGGTGGCGATGAAATTGAGCAGGCCGGAGACACGCAGCTCCTTGTTGAGGTCGACATCCTCCTCCAGCACGGATTCCAGGCCGGAGGCGTTCAACAGCAGGTGCACCACGCTGATGGCGATCACGGTGGCGATGGTTCCCGATTGGGCCAGGATAGCCTGCCAGTTCGTCTGTGCGAGCAGGTCGGTTGAGAGCAGACGCCAGCGGATCTCGCCCAGATCGCCGAGCAGCAGGCCTATACCCGCCGCCTCATCCAGGGTGATGCCAGCCACCCGCAGCCCGATGAAAAAGATCGCAATGATCAGCCCGAGGGTAATAGGCAGCGACAGCGGATGGTTGATGAATCGCGGCACAATCAGCAGGGCGACGGCGACCAGCACGCCCGGAATCCACAGGATGAACTGGTCGGGTGAGGCCAGCAGCATCAGGATGTTAGCATCCGAGGGGGCATCCAGCATGGTGCTGATCGCGCCGGTGATCAGCAGCCAGCCGGTCCCCGCGAGGAAGCCCGCCACCACCGGATAGGGCAGGAACCGCACCAGCGCGCCCAGGTTGAGCGCCGTCATGATGAGGATGACCGCACTGGTCAGCAGGGTGGTGACCACAATGGACACGAGGACCGTTTCCGGGTTGCCGCCCGCGGCGAGCACACCGCCCGCCACAGCGACGAACAAGGCGTTCGGCGCGCTCTGGATGCGCCCCTGCACGCCGCGTGCACTCAGCAGTGCCACCGTGCCGGAGGCAACCGCCGTCGCCACAATGGCGATCCCGATGGCCCTGGGTAGGAAGGAACCCAGTCCGCCGGTAAAGATAAGGCTCGCCAGCGACGTGGCGAAGATGATCTGCATGAAGCCGATGATCAGGCCGCTGAGTACAGCCGAGACCGGCGACTCGCGCAGTGATGTTGTAGACATGTTAACCTCCTTGAACGCTGGGGACTGTTATACGCCGCTTTACGCACTTTTGCACACAGCGAGGCTTCGCGGCAGGATCAAGGGGACCCTGATACCAAGGAGCGGTTATGCCCGATCCACTCGTGAGTGTGATCATGCCCATTCGCAACGAGGAAGCGTTTATCCGGCGCAGTCTGGGTGCGGTTCTCGCACAGGACTACCCGCATATGGAAGTGTTGGTTGCGGATGGGATGTCCACCGATGATACCCGGGCCATCATCGCGGAACTGGGTGCAGACAGTCCGATCCCGGTGCGCGTGATTGACAATCCGCAGCATATTGTACCAACCGGATTCAATGTTGCACTGCGTGAAGCCCGCGGCGATGTGATCGTGCGTGTGGATGGCCACACCCTCATCGAACCGGACTATGTGCGCGCCTGCGTGGAAGCGCTCCAGCGGACAGGTGCCGACAACGTCGGCGGCCGCATGGACCCGGTGGGCATGACACCGTTCGGGCGTGCAGTGGCATTGGCGACCACCAGCCCGTTCGGGGTGGGCGGGGCGCGCTTCCACTACTCACAGCGTGAAGAGTGGGTGGATACCGTCTACATGGGGGCGTGGCCGCGCCGTGTGTTTGACCGGTTGGGGGGCTTCGACGAGCGGTTTGTGCGCAACCAGGATGACGAGTTCAACTACCGGCTGCGCGCCGCCGGGGGTCAGATCCTGCTGAGCCCACGCATCCGCTCGACCTATTACAATCGTGGATCGCTGGCGGCGCTGGCGCGCCAGTACTACCAGTATGGCTATTACAAGGTGCTCGTGATGCGCAAACATCCCGCGCAGATGCGCCCGCGCCAATTCGCGCCGCCGTTGTTCGTGGCGGGATTGGTCGGTGGGGGGCTTGCCGGCCTGTTCAGCCGGGTGCTGCGCGCCTTATGGTTGGCCGGGAGTGCCATTTACCTCGCCGGGAACCTGGCCGCCTCTGTGCTCGCCGCGCGCCGCGACCCGCCGGTGCTGCCGTTGGTGCCGGTCGCCTTTGCCACCCTCCATCTGAGCTACGGAGCCGGATTCCTCGTAGGGCTGATCGCGCATGGTTCGCGTTAGCATTGTGATGCCGGTCTACAATGAGGCCGACCACATTGCGCGCAGCCTGCGGGCGATCTTCGCGCAGACCTACCCGCATGACAAGATCGAGGTCATCATTGCCGACGGGCGCTCCACCGATGCCACACGCCGCATCATCACGGATCTCATGCCGGAGGCAGGGCGGCTGTCCCTCCAGCTGATCGACAATCCGCAGCGGATCACCGCCGCGGGGCTGAACCGTGCGCTGGGCCACGCCAGCGGCGATGTGATCATCCGGGTGGACGGGCACTGTGAGATCGCGCCGGATTATGTGAGCCGGTGCGTGGCCCATCTGGAACGCGGGGAGGCGGACGGCGTCGGCGGCCCGATTGACACCATCGCCATGACGCCGGCCGGGCTGGCCATCGCCGCCGCGA
>JAADYX010000299.1 GCA_010092885.1 Chloroflexota bacterium
AATACGGCGGCACCGGTCTGGGGCTTTCCATTGTGGAACGCCTGACGCGCAAGATGGGCGGCCACGTGGAGCTGCAAAGCGAGCGCGATGTGGGCACGACCTTTACCATCCACCTGCCGCTGACGGAAACCGAACGCGAATTTGAACAGCATCTGGCCAGTGAGGAATTGAGCCCCGTATGATGGACATAGACAAAGCCGCAATCAAGCAGTGGGCGGTGTTGGTCGTGGACGATGACGCCGACAACCGCGAGGTGGCCAGACGCCTGTTCAGCATGTTCGGTGCGCAGGTCAAGACGGCTGAAAACGGCAAAGAGGGGCTGCAATGCCTCGACGAGATGACGCCCACGCTCATCCTGCTGGATATCTCCATGCCGGTGATGGACGGCTGGGAGATGCTCTACATCCTGCGCAACGAGCGCGAGGAGGACGGCCTGGCCGATGTGCCCGTCATCGCGCTGACGGCGCACGCCATGGCAGGCGACGAAAGCCGCGTGATGAACGCGGGCTTTGACGGCTACATCACCAAGCCCTTCAATACCCGCTCCCTGCTGCAGGATGTCTACGCGATGGTTGAGGTCAGCGACAAGACGGACAATGACGACGACGACGCCAATCCGGACAAGAATGGCACGCCTGCTCAGACCGGGCAGCCCGTGATGGAAGGGGAGACCCATGGTCAACGTAAACACGCTTGAGGCGCTGGTTGTAGAGGACGAAAAGGACTCGGCTGAGGTGGTGGGCCGCATTCTGCAGTTCCAGAACATCAGCCACCACATCGCCAACACCGTGCCGGATGCCATCACCATCCTGGAAGAGGAGAATCCGACCGTGGCGATCATCGACCTGATGCTGCCCGATATCGACGGGTGGGAGCTGCTCTCGATGATCCGGCGTACGACCGACTACAAGGACATGGTCTGCGTGGCGATCACGGCCTTTCATTCCAGCGCGGTCGAGCGTAAGGCGCTTGAGCACGGCTTCGACGGGTACTTCCCCAAGCCGCTCAACGCCACCTCGTTCGTGCGGGAGCTGCTGCGCATAGTCGAGGAGCATCCTCATCGATAAGAGAGGCTATCCCTTCCACGGGATCACTATCACGCTGCAGGCGGGCTCGCGCGTCCTGGTCATTGATGACAATCGTCAGGAGCGCGAGATCGTCTTTGAGCGGTTGGGCCCACAGGCTGAGCTCACCTGGGCGACCACCATCGATGAGGTGCACAGCGCCATGGAACAACACGGCCCCTTTGACGTCTACTGCCTGGACTACGATGACGCGCAGGCACAGGGCGGCTGGTTTGAAGCGGCGCGCATCATCCGGCAGCAGGACCCGTACAGCATCGCCAAGACGGTGCTCATCCACTCGGCCAACATTGAGGCACGCGCCTACTACGATATCTTCCCGGCGGCCATTCACATCCAATGGTATGTGCTGGCCACCATGCTGGACTTCCAACGCATCAGTGACAGCCTCATCGAGGAGGTGGTTGAACGCTCGGATATCACATACACCCCGCAGGATCTGATCAAAATGGTAGAGGGCTTACAAGAAGGTCAATAATTATGGAATGGACAAACGTACTGAAGGGACGCTTTTCGAGCGATGTATACAGCACGGCCTGGGTCGCCATGGTACCGGACCGCTTCAACAGTGCGCGCCCGCAGTGGCCGGCTGCACTGGACTATCTGCGCCGCAGCCAGCTTCCCGATGGCGGGTGGGGTGCCGGTGAGGTCTACTACGCGCACGACCGCACCATTTCCACCATGGCGGCCGTCCTGGCGTTGAGCCGGTGCGGTCATGACACGGCAGACACCACCTACATCTATAACGGGCTGCACGCCCTGCGCGGGTACGCCGCCGATCTGGCCAGCGAACCGCACGAGCCCATCGGCTTTGAGCTGCTGCTGCCGCATCTGCGCAACCTGCTGATCCCGGCCTACGGCGATATGCTGCCGCTGGAACAGTGGCGCCGCGTGGACGCAGCCGGTGAGGAAAAGCTGCGTCTGTTGAAATCACTGACGCCCTACGCCGGTCAACCGCAAAGCTGGTGGGTCAATATGGAGATGCTCGATGAGGGCCACCTGGCGGCGCTGGGCCGTGAATTCCTGGATGAGAACGGTGCCATCGCGGCCTCAACCGCGGCGACGGCGGCCTTTCTGCGGGCCAAGCGTCTGCACGGTGCGGAAAGCGAACCGGCTGCCGCCTATCTCGCTGCCCTGGTTGAAGCGGATGACGGCGGCGTGCCGTTCTGCTGGCCCGCCGAGATCTTCGAGAGCGTGTGGGGGATCGACAGCCTGATGCGCGCCAACGAGAACCCCGGTGACGCCGCCTATGCCGGCGTGATGGAAACCATCGAGCGGACATGGCAGCGCGATCCGCAGGGGCTGAGCTTCAGTGCGACCTTCCCGGTCAACGATGGGGACGATACGCTGGTCGGCTACCGGCTGCTCAGGCAGTCCGGGCGCAAACCCGATCCGGCCATCATTGAGCAGTTCTGGCAGGGCGACCACTTCTGCGCTTACACCAACGAGCGCGGTTCGTCCAACTCGGTCAATGTGCACGCGCTGGAAGCCCTCTTCAATGAGGGGGGTGAACCCGACCCCAAAGCGACAAGCACCCTGCGCTGGCTGCAATCGCAGCTCAACGACGACGATCTGCTTGACGACAAGTGGCACATCTCACCGTTGTACACGGCAGCCCACGCGGTGCCCGCTTTCGCCGGGATGTCGGCTGAACTGGGCATGGAACGCGCCACCATCCTGCTGGCCCACCAACGCCAGGATGGCGGCTGGGGCTGGTTGGGCCGGTCCACGCTGGAGGAAACCGCGCATGTCGTGCTGGCCTTGTATCAGGCCCACGAGAGGCGGCTGGTGGATGCTCTGCCCGCGCTGCGACATGCGGCCCTGTTCTTTCTGGAACGCCGCCACGAACACCCGCAGGAACGGCTGTGGATCGGTAAGACGCTCTACCGCCCGGATGGCATCGTGACGGCCACGCTCTACGCTGCACAGCTGGCGCTGGGCAAGCTGGGGCTGCCGCATACGGATCTCCGGGGCAGCGCATGACGATCCCCGCACGCAGCGCCTTTATGGCGTGGCCCGATGAGCGCATCGCGCGGCTGGCTGCAGGCCGGACGATGGTGTTTGCGCCGGGCGGCACATCGCGCTGGTACTTTCTGGAACACGGCAGCACGGCGGAAGGCTACAGCAAAGAAGCGGCCTTCACGGATTACGGACGCCGGTCCCTACGGCGCACGGTTGAACTGGTCGCGATGATGGCACGCACCGGCATGCAGATGGTGTTTGTGGTCGGGTTTGTGCCAGGGCAGGACCAACGCACGCAGACCTACAACGCCAATCTGCGCTGGGGTTACGAACTGCTGGTCGACGATGGCGCGCGTGCCCTGTACCGGCAGCACGATCTCGGTGTGCTGTTCCGCGGGGGCTGGGATGCGCTGTTCGAGCGGCTGGGGGCCGAGCATCTCAGCACGGCGGTGCGCGATCTGGAAGCGGCCACCGCCGCTCAATCCAAGCCGTGGCTGGTCTGGCTGACGCAGTCGGCAGCGCCGGTGCCGCAGGCGCTCACCGGCCTGGTGGCTGAGCACATCCGGGCCCACGGGCGCATGCCCCCCCGTGAGGACCTGTGCGCCGCCTATTACAACCGGCCCATTTCCCACGTTGATATCCTGTTGGGGCACAACAAGCCCTCGCTGGCAGGCCTGATCCCGCCCATGATGACCGTCGGCGATGCCTACTTTTCGGTGCGCCCGTCCTATTATCTGACCCGCGACACGTGGCGGCACATCCTCTACGATCATCTGTTCAGCCGGCGCACCTCCCACCGCGATTATGATGCGATCAGCGCCGGTGACCTGGAAAGCCTCCGGGCATTCTACGACGACAGTCCGCACACGCTGGGGATCGGGCGGCTGCACGAACCCACGCAGACGTGGCGGCCTGTGCTCCCCGACTGAAACAGTTCCACAGAAGGATACAAACGATGCAAGACTATGTGATTGACTGGCAGCAGATGTTGTTTGGCACACAGCCGCTCCTGTTTTACATTGAGATCCTGGTGCGCACCGGGATTCTGTACGCTTACACCCTGGTTGCGCTGCGCATGCTGGGGCGGCGCAGCGCGGGCGAACTGACCCCGCTTGACCTGGTCATCGTGATCTCGTTGGGGTCAGCGGTCGGTGACCCGATGTTCTACCCGCAGGTGCCCGTGCTGCACGGCATAGCGGTCATCACACTGGTGACCTTCATACAGGCGACTATCATCAACCTGACCAACCGTGTGGAAGGCATCGAGGCCATCATCAAAGGGCAGCCGATCCGGGTCATTAAGGAAGGTGTGCTCGATGTGAACCGGCTCAAGGATACGAATATGTCCCGCGAGGAGGTCTTCATGGCGCTGCGGCAGCAGGGCTATGAGTCGCTGGGGCAGATCGAGCGCATGTACATCGAGACGGACGGCAAACCCAGCGTCTACCCCTTTGACCTGGGGGCCCTGCGCCCCGGCCTGCCGATCAAGCCGCCGCGGGATATCGCGACGCCGCCCATCTATCATGCGCGTGACCGGGTGCCGGCTGCCGGGCAGTACAGCAT
>JAADYX010000300.1 GCA_010092885.1 Chloroflexota bacterium
AGATGTGTATAAGAGACAGGGCAGCACGTTGTAGGTCGCGTTCAACCCCGCGAAGATATCCGTGCCGCCGCCTGCGCGCAGCGTGCCCACCTGGTTGCTGACCTGTGCTTTATCGGTCAGCGGGGCCAGTGGCACCACGGTTGAGGCGTTCTCATCGAAGGCGATCACGCCCACCCGGTCAAACGGATTGAGCAGGCTCACCGAGCGGATAATCGCCTCTTTGGCCAGTTCGATCTTGGCGAAGCCGCCCACGGAGGTATCCGCCATGGAACCGGATTTGTCGATGACGTACATCACCGTGAGCTGCGGCAGCCGCTCCTGATCCTTCAGCTGCATCTCGACGGGCAGGGTTTCCTCCAGCGGGGTCTCGAAGTAGCCGCCCGCTGCATAAGCATTTGGGCCGCCGATGACGACCAGCCCGCCGCCCAGATCGCGCACGTAGGTTTGCAGCGCTTCCATCCGGGTTGGGCCAAGGCTGCGCGCGGGCACATTCGCCAGCACGACGGCATCGTACCCGCCCAGCACGGCCAGATCGGGCGGCAGGCCGCTGCCCGTTGTCTGGTCGACTTCCAGGCCCTGTGCTAGCAGTGCTGGGGCGAGGTTGGCGATCTCGACCGCATCGTCAGCGACCAGCAGCACGCGCGGCGGGCCAACCACCTGCGTGAAGGCCGCCAGCTCGTTGTTCTGCAGGAAGACATCCTCTTCACCCGCTGCGGGCACGATCTGCACCCGGAAGGCCGTCAGACCGGCTTCCGTCGCGGTGAGGGTGAAGGCATAGCGGTTCACACCCTCCACCAGGGCGACGGTCTCTTCCACCACCACCTGACCGCCGCCGATAATCCGCAGGATGGCGGTGGTCTGCAGATTGGATTCGACGGCCACCGTGATATCAAACGTCTGCCCGATATTGAGCGTGGTGGGCACATCCACGTCTGTGACGAGGATCTCCTGACCGCTCAGTGCGCTGAAGGGCACCGCCACGATCTCCACGCCGCTGGCCGCGGCCAGCCGGGCCGCCTCTTCTGCGTCGCCGACGTTGGCCAGCCCATCGGAGAGGATCACCATGCGCCGGGCGCTTCCCGGCGGGTAGAGCGCCATCGCCAGCCGGATCGCTTCGGAGAGGTCCGTGTTCAGCGAGAGGACTTCCGACTCCAGCGGGCCGATCTCGCGCGCGGGTGTCATGGGCCGCTCGACCAGGGCATCACTGCCGAACACGATCACCGCCGCCTGATCGTCCGGGCGCATCCGGGCAATGGCGTCATTGGCATAGTCGCGCGCCGCGTCGATGGTCTGCGGCGGCATGCTGTCGCTGGCGTCGATCACGAAGACCACCGCCAGGTCATCCGTGGCGCGCACCACCTGCAGGCCGGAAAGGCCTAAAACCACGCACACCACGATCAGCACGCGCAGTACAATGGCTGTGATCCGGCGTCCCCGGCCCCAGCCTTTCGGTCGGCCCAGCCAGATGAACAGCGGAATGGTCAGCAGCCCCAACAGGGCCAGCGGATTGGTGAAGGACATAGAATTCCTTTATAGACAATCGTGCCCTAATTGTGGCAGGCGGCTGACTTCGGGGCAAGTCACTGCCGCGTGACCGCCAACGGCATGCCATCAGCCGGTCGCAGGGTGCCGCCGTATTCCGTGTTGAGCTCAAAGCCCGTCAGCGGTGCAAACGTGCAGCGCGCCATCAGCAGGGCCAGCACGATCAGCATCTCCTGCTCGGCGAAGCTCTTGCCAAGGCATGTGCGCTGGCCGCTGCCAAACGGAAAGTAGGCGTATGGATGGCGGGGTTCGCCGCGGCCCGGCAGCCACCGGTCCGGGTTGAATGCATACGGCTCGGACCAGTAGTCCGCATGACGGTGCGTTATCCACTGGCTGAGCATCACCATGGCCCCCTTTGGAATGGTATACCCGTCGATCTCGTCTTCTTCAGCGGCATCCCGCGCAAACATGGCCACCGGCGGATACAGCCGCAGCGCCTCCTTGATAACGCGCTGGGTGTAGTCAAGATGGTCAAGCGTTTCCGGGGTGACCGGTTGGCCGCCGTACAGCACACTGCCGATCTCGTCGCGCACGCGCCGTTGGCAGGCGGGGTTTTCGGCCAGCAGGTACAGCGTGAAGGTCAGCGCCTGCGCGGTCGTCTCGTGACCGGCAAAGAACGTGATCAGCACCTCATCGCGCAGTTGGGCATCTGTCATGCCCTGGCCTTCCTCGCGCGCCTGCATCAGCAGTCCCAGCAGATCGTCGTGCTGTTCGTCGCTGCTGCGCCGCTCTTCAATAATGCGGTTGATAAAGTCATCAATCGTGGCGATGTGTTTGCGGTACCGCCGGTTGGCCGGGGTGGGCAGGTTGATGACCGGTGCCGCGGTGCGTTCGGAGACATGGCTGAGTGTCTCGGCGAGTGCGGGCTGTAGAGCCTCAATGCGCTCCTCATCGGTGGCCGCGCTGCTGAACATCGTGCGCATGATGATGTTCATGGCGATGTCCGTCATGATGGGTTGTACGTCTAGCTGCCGGGTTCCTTCGAAGTCCAGATCGCCGAGGACTTCCTCGACGGCGGCGACTACATCGGCGATGTATTGGGAGACCGCTGCCGGCGTGAAGGTTGGGGCCATCAGGCGGCGCTGCCGGTGCCAGAATTCGCCCTCGCTGGTAAACAGGCCGTTGCCCAACAACGTGCGCAGTTGATCGTGGCTGCGGCCCTTGATGTACTTCTTGCGCTCGGTGACCAGCACATGCTTGACGTGCTCAGCGCGCGCCAGCACGATCAGAGTCAGGGGGCCCACCCCCACCTGAGCCACATCGCCGAACCGCTGCCATAGATCGTCGATGAACTCGTGCGGGGCTTCCCGTGCGGTCTTGTTCATCTGAAAGACGTTCAATAAGCCTGTAATGCCCGGTGCATCCGTCATGGTGATTCTCCTACCTGTACGTCGCCCTGATTGTATCAGAACGGGCTATGAGCGTCGTAAGAAGGCGAATGCTCCGCTTTCCTCCTGCTGGCGGCGCGGCAGCCGCGTGCCCCTATGGTAGACAATCCACTCAATGACCAGCACGATCAGCGCGATAGCAGCCAGAATGGGCCACAGTTCCCGCTGGCCGAGCTCGTTTTCGCCGCTGGCCGCATCCTGTACCTCGCCCTGCCCGATCAGCACGGCATCCGCCGGTGCGATGCGGCTCTCGCCTGCCTCAAACAGGTTGACGGCAAACGATCCGGTGCTGCGCAGTTCGCTGCCCTCGTACAACTCGATGGTATACACGCCGATCTGGCCCGTGGCCGCAAACGACAGCGAGACCTCTTCGTCGGTTAGCTCGCTGCGCCGGATGGAGCCGTCCGGCCGGACAACGCGATACTCTGTGGTGGTCGGCCCCGGCCGGATGGTAACCGGTTCGCCCGGCTGCAGCGCGTCCGGCGCAGCGAACACCTGCGCGGGCGCATACCACTCCAGCAGGTTGGCGATCAGAATGGGGAAATCCACGCGCAGCGGCAGGTCGGATGCCAGCAGATCAAACGTCAGGATGGCCACCCGCCGCCCGCCGATATCGCCAGCCAGCAGCAGGGGGCCGCCCTCCGCTTCGATCAGGGGGCGCGCCCACCCCGCCGCCTCGACCTGTGCCGCCTCGCGGATCGCGACCTCCCCAAAGTTGACAAACGAGAGGATCGGGTCTTCCGCCTGCCGCAGGAAGCGGGTCTCCTCAAAGGCACCCGTGACCGTGTAAAGGTTCGTGCTCTGCGTGGGCCCCAGCACGAGTATGTTGGTCTCCGGCAGCTCGTCCGGTACGGCGGCATCAAACACCACCAGGTCGAACTCGCGCTCTGGCAGGTCGCCCGGGGTTGACCGGAAGGCCTCCACACCGGGGAAGGCTGCCAGAAGCTGCTCAAGGAAGAGATTGCCCTCCGTGACCAGCAGGATATCGCCGCCGGTGGGCGGTGCGTACACCGCGTAAGCCACATCGTCCAACGGCAGGAAGTCCGCCTCACCGCCCTCCACCGGGCGCGTCAGTTCGGCGCGCAGAACCTGCACATCCGCAGGCAGGTCCGTGATCGTCTCGTCGATAGAGCCGCCGCCCGGCACCGTGACGCGCTCCGCATCGATC
>JAADYX010000301.1 GCA_010092885.1 Chloroflexota bacterium
ACACAACCGTCGAGACGGTTGACATTGACGTTAAGAGCAGCCTGCCTACCAAGAGCTTCATGTCAACCAATCAGCAGGACTTCCGAATCTTCGTCCCGTTGACTGTCCTGAGAAATGGCCATACACTGCCTTTCCTGGCTCAGGAGATGCTTGAGGCAGGCGACACAGTCAAGGCGGCGGTGCTCACCTAGCATCCAGACGGCGGCCACCTTAGATTTGCAACCTGCGCCGCTGCTCAGCGTATACTACAATGATGGTTGAACCCATAGAGAAAGAGGAACAAGACCATGGCTTACACCGTACCCGCAACCAGCAAGACCCCCGCGCTGATCATCTACCTGCTCGATGTGAGCGGTTCAATGGGCGAGGAGATCAATGGCAAGCCGAAGATCGAGATCATTTCCGACGCGCTGCACCAGGTAGCCGTCCGCATGGTGCAGCGCAGCACCAAGGGCACCACCGTCGCGCCGCGCTACCGTGTGGCGATGTACGCCTACAGCTCCCAGGTGACCGACCTGCTGGGCGGCATCAAGACCGTCAGTGAGCTGGCCCAGATGGGCGTGCCGCGCCTGCAGCCGATGGACGCCACCGACACCGCCGCCGCCTTCCGTGAGGCCAAGCGCCTGCTCGCCGCTGAGATCGGCAACCTGCAGGACAGCCCCGCGCCGCTGGTCTGCCATATGACCGACGGCGAGTACAACACCGGCGGCGACCCGGAGCCCATCGCCAAAGAGATCATGCAGATGGAAGTGCCCGATGGCCATGTGCTGGTTGAGAACATCTTTGTAACCGACAAGGCCCTGACCCAGGCCATCAGCGACCCGAAGACCTGGGGCGGCGTCAACGACGAGACCCCGCTGGCCTCCCCCTATGCCGAAACCCTGCTGCGTATGTCCAGCGAGATCCCGCCGACCTATGCCAGCGTCATGCGGGAGATGGGCTACCAGCTGAGCCCGGGGGCCAAGATGTTCTTCCCCGGCAACCAGCCGGAGATCGTCGAACTTGGCTTCGCGATGAGCGGTGCCACGCCGGTCACGCCGCTTTCCCCGTAGAGCAGCCGGGGGCCGGATCCACCGGCCCCCTTTCATCATTATTATGACCACGATCCGCGTATCGCAGGAAGAAGAAACCCGGCTGTCGACCGAGTTCACGCCGTTTGGCACGGTGATGTACCTGTATGCCCGTTCCACCGACAGCGTCAGTGCGGGCACCATCGGGCAGGACTATGTGACTTTTCGCTACGATGAGGCCAACGTGGCGTTTGCCGTGTGTGATGGCGTCGGGCAGAGCTTCATGGGGGATCTGGCCGCCCGCATCCTCGGCGATGGCCTGATCGACTGGCTGTTGGATCTGCGCAGCAAACCCGCCGATGCCGGTGCCTTTCGCACCATGGTGGAAGGGGCGCTCGCCGATCTCACCGCGGTCGGGCGCGAGACCGTCGCCAACTACCAGCTGCCGGACCACCTGCCGCCGATCCTCAAGCAGGCGCTTGAGATGCAGCGCAGCTACGGCAGCGAGTCGATGTTTGTGGCCGGGCGGCTGGCCCTGCGCGGCGACCCGCCGTTTTTGGCCCTGGCCTGGCTGGGTGACTCGCCCATGGCCGCCATTGACTTCAACGGGGAGCTGGTCGATCTGGGGCCGCGCGGCTCCACCGCCGCCCGCTGGAACGCGGATACAGGCGTGAAGGGCACCGTCAATACGTGGGTCGGCGCGGCGGATGCGGTCGCACGGGTGGCGGGCTACACAGATGGCATGACCATCGACTCCGTGCCCACCGATGCCGTGCTCAGCCGCCTGACCACCGAGTGGCAGTCCAACCCGCCCGCCGATGATGCGTCGCTGGTGGATATCCGGCTGAAGCCCAGCCCACAGACCACCGGCAAGGATGACCCCGAGCATCTGGTGCGCATCGCGGAGTTCGTGCCGGACGAAACGCGGCCCATTCCGCTGCCGGGCACGCTCAAACAGCGGACGCCCACCCCGGAAAAGCCCGCCCCACCTGAGCCGGACGAGCAGCCGGAACCCGCCTCGCCCGCCGCACCGGGCCAGCCGGTTGGCGAGTGGCGCTCCTTGGATGAATCCGGTGAGAAGGTGCACAAACCGCCCGCCACCGCTGATCGGGCCGCCGCCCGGCTGGAGCAGATCCGGGCGTGGCAGTCGGCGGCCCGCGAACGGCTGATCGGCGCGCGGCTGGCCCTCGACCAGATCGAGCGTCTGCTGGCCGACAACGAGGATGACCAGACCAGCACATAATCCTGAGGAGAAACAGCCATGGGTAAGGGCTCCGGCAAACCCATTCCGAAAATTGAGGTGAAGCGGGCATTCTCACCGGCAGAGGGTGAGGATCTGTTAAGCACCCTGAAGGCCCGCTTTGAGGACAACATGGATCGCCACCCGGGGCTTGACTGGGCCGACGTGCAGACCCGGCTGCAGGCTCATCCTGAGAAGCTCGCCTCACTCTATGCGATGGAACACACCGGGGGCGAACCGGACGTCGTCGACCGCGACGAGGAGACCGGCGAATTCGTCTTTTGTGATTGTTCCGCGCAAACGCCGGAAGGCCGCCGCCGCATCTGTTTTGATGGCGCGGCACAGCAGGAGCGCGAAAAGAAAGGGGTAAGCCCGGCGGGCAACGCCGTGGATCTCGCCGGGGCCATGGGCATTGAACTGCTGGACGAAGCCCAATATCGCTACCTGCAGACGCTTGGCGAATTCGATACAACCACGTCGAGCTGGATACAGACGCCCCCAGCGATCCGGGAAAAGGGCGGTGCCCTCTTTGCGGATCGCCGCTACGACCACATCTTCGTGTACCACAACGGTGCGCCATCCTTTTACTCCGCGCGGGCGTTCCGGGGCGCGCTGCGGGTGTAGTTTCACAGGCAGATATTGTACGGTGACCGATGGCGGCTTATACTCCCACCCGGATTTGAGTTGACATTCAGGAGGAGATAGATGGCCTTTGCCGTAGAGCGAGTGCCCGGCGAACCAATCGTTATCCTGACCCTGACACCGCCGATGCAAGATGCTGTGGAAGAAGGCCGGGCGGGCGACGCTGCCGTTGCCCAGGCCGCCGCTGAGATCGAAGGCCGCTACTTCCGCATTGCGGATGTACGCACGTTCCAAGTCAGCTTCACGGATATGGTGCGCTACTTCGGCGAGCAGAAGCGAGGGCACCCCGGCTCCATCAACGATCCACGCGGCATCCCGATTGTCGTGGCGGATCAGAATCTGTTCACAGAAAGTGCTGATTGGACCCAACAGGAACAATACGGCGGGCGCAGCACACAGATGTTTAAAACGCTGGACGAAGCGCTGGCCTACGCGCGCGCCCAGATCGAGGCGGGTGCGCTGGGCAGCAGCTAGCGCCTACCCCAAAGCTGCCCGCACACCCTCTACGAGCATCGAGGCTGTGGTCAGGTCTGGCCACAGCCTGTGCTTACCCACCGCCGAACACTAGGGATAGTCCACCGCTTGGAGGTCAGCACAGGTGTCTTCCGTGCTGCGCTGGCCTTCCGCCGTGCTGATCCACACCAGGCGATCCAGCCCGTAGCGCCCAAAGCGCGGCAGCGGCGGCACCACCCCCAGAAAGTTGCCGCCATCGGTGAGGGCATAAGCCAACGTGGATTCGCCTGGCTCAAACACGCCCAGCGGAGCCACCTGCGCTGCCGGTTGGTCGCGGAAGATCTGCCCCTCAACGAACGCAATCTGGCAGATGGGCAGCTGGTCAAAGGCGATATCCGCCTCGACTTCTTCCAGCGTGATCTCATCGACCCACGTGCACAACCCCGCCAATGATACACCATCCGCCGCGACCCAACGCAGCCGGTTAGCGCCGGTGCGCGCAGCCTGTGCCACCCCCGGCTCGAAACCGTAATAGCCGCCATCCGGGGTCACGGCGGCGACTTCCAGCTGCTGCGCGCCGACCACATCGCCCTCAGCGAAGACATCGCTCTGCGGGCTGGGTGTGTAGAGGATGTCCGCCTCAGGCGCGACGGCCATGGTGCAGCGGTCCTCCAGCTGGGGGAACCCCTCAACGCCCACCGGCAGGATCACGACATCCAGACGGTAGGGGCCGCTGAAGCCTTCCGCGCTCTGTACCTCAATGAACAAATCGCCGTTCGCACTGATCTGCCCGCGCCACCACCGCGTGCGCTGCACCGCGGGGAGGGAAACGCCCGCCGTGCTGAAGGTAAGGCCCGTTTCCGGGCTGCGCAGGATCACGGCGGCCTGCTGGCCTTCCAGCGCGCGCACCGCGTAGATATCGACTTCGCCCTGGGCCAGGTCGTCCTCTACAAATGCCCGGTCGGCACCGGCGGCAAACGTGATGGGCTCAGCGGGTCCGCCCGCCGGGATGGGCGGCGTGGTCGGCGCGACGGTGGGCACAGTAGTCGGCTCTGCGGTCGGAGTTGTGCTGGGTGTGATTGTAGCTTCGTCCGTCACCGCAATCGTGGACACCGCCGTTGGCCCGGCGGTGTTGGTGGGGGGCAGGGGCGTCGCCGGCCCGGTGCCGGCTGTGCACGCGAGGGCCGCGGCGGACAGCATCAGAGCGGCAAACAGTATCCGTTTGAACATGCTCAGCTTCTCCGGTTCTTTTCCCCAGAATACCCGATCAGGCGGCGCGGTGCTGGCCACACTGCCGCATTGGTCGCGAAGACCCGGCGGCTCAACAAGGGCTGTCACCTAGAACCACTCCAGCAAACTGCCAAACTGGCCGAATATGAGCGCGCTGTAGCAGCACACCACCGTGGCGACACCCATCACGACGACGACGGTGCGGCAGCCCTGCCGCCGGGCGGCGCGCTGTGAGTTGGCCGCGTCAGCGTCCTCATCTTCCTCTTCATCGTCGAAGGGGGCAGCAGGCGGCACATCGACCCCGGCACTGACGGGCGGACGATCCGCTGCTGCCGGGTCCTCGGGTGCCGCGAAGCCCGCCGCCTCGATGGGGGCCCACTCGCGGACCGGGTCGCGCGGCAGGTTGTCGAACAGCAGGTACCAGCGTTCGATGGGCGGGCAGGAGTCCAGGCTGGTGGATCGCCACGCCTGCTCGAAGGTCTCGGCAAAGGCCGGGTTGTACACGCGCAGCACGTCACGCAGCAGATCGTAGCGCTCGGAGTCGGCGTGCAGTTCGCCCGGGGCGAAGTAGCTCTCGCCGTGCGCCGCCTCCCGGATATCCGGATGGGCCCAGGCGAGCATCTCGGCCATCAGCACGGCCCCGGCGAAGCGGTCGCCCATCGGGGACCATTGGCCGGTCGGGGCGTGGGGCACCGCGTGGTGTTGGTAGCCCATCGTGCCGACCGGCACAAACGGCGGCGGCACGAGATACGGGCTGTACACGTCCTCCACGTCGATCAGCTGCACATCCACGCCGTTGGGCTCCACGATCACGTTGCCGCTGGAAAGGTCGCAGTGGGCCAGCCGGTTGTATTCCAGCGCGTACAGCACCCAGCTCATGCTCTCGGCGATGGCGCGCGATTGGTCCAGCGTGAGGGGCTTACGCAGGTTGAGCACATCGAACCACGTTTCCCCCTCGATCCACGGCATGAGCATGGCGTAATCCAGATCGGGGTACTGCGTGACCAACTCCGGATGCGTGTGCTCCCGCAGCACGGTCTGGTCGCAGACATCCATGCCGGGCAGGTCGCGGAAACCCTCCAGCGTAGCCGCCGCCTCGATCAGGCCCTCGTGGCGGAAGACCTGCCGGAAGACCTTCAGGGCGTAGGGCTTGCCCGCGCCGATCGGGTCCAGCCGGTAGACAATCGCCCGGCGGCCCTCCTGCCCCCACGGGATCGAGGGAACAACCGGGTGCGGGGCAAACGAATAGCGTTTCCCATTAAGCCGAATTTCATCTTTAACGTCCGGGGTAAACATGGGCTCCCATCCATCTCATCCTGTGAGCGGCATCACTGCCAACCATTAGAGTATACGTGCTGACCCCGCATTCTGTTTCTTGGATCCGCGTTAGACTGTGTGGCATCCACACCCGCTGATGGGCATGATCGGCGCGATGGTATATCATAGCAGGTACGGCTGAGACCACATGACCGGGGGAATTATGTCCGACCTGACAATGGACCTCGTCCGCATGGCCTACGAGATGGGCCGCGCCGGGGATAGGGTTGAGTCCCGCAGCATGCTCATTGATATCCTGCGCAGCCACCCGGATTTTGTGCCCGCGTGGCAGGCGATGGTGTATGTCGCTGACTCACGTGAGGAGGCAATTGAGTGCCTGCAGCGCATCCTGTACTTCGACCCCACCGATGAGTGGGCCATCGATATGCTGGAGCGGGCGGGCGTTCCGGTCGAGCGGCCCGTGCAGGCCGAAGCGGCCTATTATGACGAGGAACCGGCCACCGAGGAAGAGGCCGGCTACGAGACCTATTATGAGGAGGCCTCCACCTATTACGAGGAGCCAGACCAGCCCGCAGCAGACGAGTACACCTACTATCAGGAGGAGGAGCCGGACTATTACGCCGATGAGGGCTACAGCGAAGCCGACCTCTACGCCTCCCTACAGGATGAACCCGAGCCAACCGCCGCGGGCGACAGCTTCGAAGTCGCGTTTGATGAGCCGGCCTACGACCCCGAGATTGACGACGATGCGCCGCCGCGCCGTCTGGAACGCCGCCCCTACACGCCGGTCTATGTACGCCCTGACCCCGAAGAGTTCGAACTGCGCGTGCCGCGTGCGGTCTTCATGACGGATGATGCGCCTGCCGCACAGGTAGCAGCACCAGCACCAGCACCCACGGCCCCCGCTGTGCCAACCAGCCGCCGCGAGCAGGGGCGGAGCGTCAACCTGGTGGTGCCCCTGCTGATCACCTTCATGCTGATGATAGTGCTCATCATGGTGATTGTCGCCTACCGGTTCGTCTTCTAGGGCAGGCAGGACAAACAAAAAACGGGGGCCGCCGGAACGCAGCCCCCGTTGTGATTCTACGGTGTGGGTTATTCGTTGACCTGTAGGATGTAGGCGATGATATCCGCCAGATCTTGGGCGCTCATCTGGTCGCGGAAATCGGCGGGCATCTGCCCGGCCACAAACCCCTCTGAGACGTAGTTGTTCGGGTACCAGATCGCCTCAACGAGATAGTAGTACAGTCCTTCGATGGCGTTCTCATCGAGGGTGTCTGGCAGCATGTAGTCCTCATAAGCCAGGTAGCGCTCATCAACGCCAAGGATGGAAGGCCCGACGACCGTGGTTCCGTCCAGCGAGTGGCAGCCCAGGCAGCCCAGTTCCGCAGTGCCCATTTCCGGCATCTCTGCGCCGCTGAACAGGGCCTCGCCGTGGTCCGGATCGCCGGTCAGGGCGGCTGCCGCAAGGGCATCCTCCAGCACGACGTCACCGCCGACCTCCTCGATCTCGATCTCCTGGGCCAGCTCAATGGGCATGACGGCCTGAGCATCCGGTACGGGATCGTTGCCGAAGTTCATCACATAGGCCACCACGTCACGGACCTGGTCGGGGCGCATGGGGCCGCCGTACTCCTGGCTCCAGGTGGGCATGTTTTCGGCATAGCTGGGGTGCACCACCGGGCGACCGGCAGCCACGGTCAGGTAGATGAAGTCATACTGGGTGCCTGCCCAGGCGACCTCTTCCAGACGGGTGCCATCCCAGAAGCTCTCGTAAGCCAGGCCGGGGCCACGGCCCTGTACGCCGGTTGCATCGGGGCCGTGGCAGCTGGCGCAGTTATCGGCGAACAGCACGGCACCGCGTTCAATGGAGCGGCCTTCGTACTGATCCAGGAAGGTGCCCAAGCGGCTGGGCTCATTGATGGCCTGCCACCCGATGACCACGATCATCAGGAAGAAGACCAGCGTGCCCAGCAGCGCGCGCTGCTCGGGGTCCATCATCTCTTTGAACAGCCGTGCTAGCAACGGCTTTCTAGGTTCTTTGCTAGTGCTCGCCATGGTTACCCACCCAGCCCTTCCGGATACGCTTCCCGGTGGATCGGGACAAGCAGTTCGTTGTCGGTCGGCAGGCCGGTGGCCGGGTCCGTCCACTCGATGATCAGGGTCACCCCCACCAGATCGGCCTGGAGCTGCTCGACGATCAGGTAGCCTTCCGCACCGGGCAGGCCGCCGCGTTCTGGGTTGAGCTCGCGGGCTTCCTCCAGCAGATGCTCGTATTCTTCCAGCACCTCGTAGAACTCGGTGTCATGCGGGATGGCGTCATGCCACAACACGTAAGGCGGATCGTCCTCGTCGAGCGTGAAGAGGTCGTCCTCCGCCTGCATGGCGATCACGCCGATGGGGATAGCGGCCTGGAGTTCGTCGTAGTCAACCACGCGCAGCAGGCCGATCTTCTCAGCCGGGGCCAGTTCAAAGAAGATCTCCTGGTCAAAGGTCGTCTGCACCAGGAATTCAGGCGTGCCCATCCAGCTGAGCACGGCCATCAGCCACATGAAGATCAGGCTGGAAGAGATCGCCAGGCGGCGCTTGCCCCAATAGCGGACCGGGCCCACATCGAAGTAGGGCATCAGCGCGAAGGCCGCGAACAGCACACCCGGCAGGATGACGCCCATCAGCGTTTTGTCACCCAGCTTCAACAGACCCTGGATCCACAGGAAGTACCAGGGGGCCTCGGTGTGCAGCGGCGTCGAAAGCGGGTTGGCGTGGTTTTCCAGCGGCGCATCATAGAAGAAGACCACCGCCAACACCATCACGAAGGTGGTTAGCGCGCCCATCCAGATCTCGCTGGCCAGCACGTCCGGCAGGAAGTACACGCGCTCGCTGACGGGCACACGCTTGCCGGTGTCCTCGCCGGTTTTCTCCAGTTCGGGCGGCAGGCTCGCCCCGTGCAGCACCACCTTGTAGTAATGCATGAACAGCGCTGCCAGCAGCAGACTGGGCAGCACGAGCACGTGCAGCAGATAGAAGCGCAGCAGACCGGCCCCGCCGAGGTTCGCCGCACCCTTGATCGCGATGTTGATGAAGCGACCCACAACCGGTGGGGGGGTGGCTTCCGCCATGGATGCACCGATGGTCAGCGCCCAGTACGCGAGCTGGTCCCACGGCAGCAGGTACCCGGTGAAGCTTAGGCCCAGCGTGAACACCAGCAGGAACATGCCCGTCACCCAGGTGAACTGG
>JAADYX010000302.1 GCA_010092885.1 Chloroflexota bacterium
CCGGGGGCGGGTCCGCGGGCGGGCGCGGCCGGGGCCAGCCTGATGCGGGGCGGGACGGGCGGCACGTCTTGCTCGGCGGCCCCTTTGGCTGAGGCCGCCAGCGCGCGGGCAAACGCCGCTGCCGTTGGCGTACGGGCACGCGGATCAGGGTTCAGGGCCTGCCGCAGGGCCAGCGCCATCCCCGGCGGCAGATCGGGGCGAGCGCGCTGCAGATCCGGGATGGGGGCCTGCCGGTGCACCTGTACCATCGAATCGGAGTCGTCGATGGGGAAGGGAATATCGCCGGTGAGCATCTCGTAGACGACCCCACCAAGCGCGTAGATATCCACCAGCGGGCCGGCCACACCGCCCAGCGCAACCTCCGGCGCGACATAGGCATACGTGCCCGGCACCCGGGTCACCGGCGGATCGCCTTCCACCCGCGCAATGCCGAAATCGGTCAGGTAGGCGTTGTCGTGCGCATCCAACAGGATGTTGCCCGGCTTGATATCGGCATGCACGATGCCCTGTGCGTGCGCGGCATCAACCGCGCTGGCGATCTGCGCTGTGATGCGCACCGCCGCCGGTACGGGCAGCACCTTGCCATGGATGCGCCAGCTCAGCGCGCCGCCCGGCATGTACGCCATCACGATGTAGGCGCGCCCGGCATCCTCGCCGGCATCCAGAATGGGCAGCACATGCGGATGCTGAAGGGCGGCGTGCACGCGGGCTTCCCGGTTGAAGCGCTGCCGGTAGCTGGCCTGCCGGGCCAAACGCCCTTCGATCACTTTGACCGCCACATCACGACCGACCACCGGCTGCCGTGCCCGGTAGACGGTGCTCATGCCGCCGCGCCCGATGCGCTCCTGCAGCCGGAAGCCTGCTATCTGCTGACCGCTGAGATCTTCTGCCATGCGCAGAGTATGCCACCGCGCAACGCAGACGCGCCAGCCGGGTTATACATGGCGGAGGAGGGATCATGAAGCGATCACTTACACAGCGAATCCTTGGCGGGGTGTGCGGCGGCATCGCCGAGGCCTACGATGTCAACGTGTGGATGGTGCGCGCGGCGTTCGTGCTGACCTTTA
This sequence comes from Chloroflexota bacterium, assembly GCA_010092885.1. Classification (GTDB taxonomy): domain Bacteria; phylum Chloroflexota; class Anaerolineae; order Aggregatilineales; family UBA3940; genus TC-195. The sequence goes on from JAADYX010000302.1 coordinate 1,068, forward strand.
TCCCCGGTGTGCCGCTGTACATGGCGCTGTGGGTGCTGCTGCCCACTGAGGATCCGACACGCTCACCCGGGTGAGTGCGCGTGCAACGTTCCCGCTTGACAGTCCGTATATAATAGTGAGGTATTCACATCAATAAGGAGACACATATGTCTGACGAACAGCCGGAGCGCAGCATTCAGAAGAAGTTGACCCGCAGCACAAGCGACCGGTGGATCGCCGGTGTGGCCGGGGGTATGGCCGACTACTTCGGGTTGGATCCAACGGTCATGCGCATCATCTTCATCGTGCTCGGCCTGATTACGACCGGCTTCCCGGTGCTGATCGCGTATATCATCATGTGGGTGGTCATCCCTGAGGATACCGCAGCCTGAGCCACCCCTATTGGCTTTCGAAGGCAGTCTTGATCTTCTCGGCTGCCTTTTTCTCTTCCTCAGTCGCCTCATCGGAGTCCAGCGTGCTGAGCGCCTGCAGGTAATCGTCCATGCTGACGTCATCGTCGCCGTCGGCGCTTGCCGTGGTGTCGCCTTCAGCTTTGGGCTTGAGGGCCTTCTTCATGCGGATGGCAGCGCCCAACTGCTTCTTCTCATCATCGGTGATGGGGCCGTGCTCCTCCATGATCTTCTTGGCCGTCTCGTCGGCGATCTCGCCTTTTTCCTCAAGAACCTTCATAATCTCGTCGAAGCTTTTCGACATGGCTTCCTCCCTAATTTGATGGCGCAATTGTACCGCCCCTGAGCAAAAAGCCAAACCACCCTTTAACCTCGAACAATCGATTCGCCCCGATACGCGGCGGCATGTATACTACCCACACACCAAGGAGAGCGTCCGATATGTCTGACGAAGCAACCACGATAGATGTCGAAGAGCGCGGCGACGGCATCCTGATTATCACCATCCAGGGCGATCTGGACTCGATGGGCACCCGCACCGTGGAGTCGTCATTTTCCGCCGCCGTGCCTGACCGCGGCAGCACGGTCGTCATTGATCTGAGCAATGTCGGGTTCATCTCCTCGGCGGGGATGGCCATGCTGCTGGTCAAAGGCAAGGCGCTGCGCCAGGGCGGCGGCAGCATGAGCCTGGCCGGTGCAAGCCGCCGCGTGTATGAGGTGCTGGCGCTGGCTGGCTTCCACGAGCTGTTTATGGTCTATCCCACGTTGGATGAAGCACTAGAGGGGCTCGGAGGGTAACCATGTCCGACGAGACCCGCATCACGCTTACGCGCGAAGAACGCCCGAGCGGCCTGGTCGTTGTCAAACTGAGCGGCGATCTGGACAGCTACGGCACCAAGGAGATCAACAATCCGTTCGCGGTGGCCGTCTCCTCGGACCGCAGCCTGCCGGTTGTGGTAGACCTGAGCAATGTCGAGTTTATGTCCAGTGCGGCGCTGGCCATGTTCATTGTGCACGCGCAGGCCATGACCCGCGCGGGCGGCAAACTGTGTGTCGCCAACCCCAACGAGCAGGTGGAGACGGTCTTCACGCTGGCGGGCTTCCAACAGCTCATCCCCGTGTATGACAGCCTCGACAAGGCCATCAGCGAGCTCGAAGCCGAGACAGGCACCTCCAAAGACGAGTGACCTGATCAGGCCTCGCCCCACACTGCCCGGCATGCAGCCGGGTATCTTCGCTTTTTCGCGTCATTCGGCAGGCAGCGGAATCGTCAGCCAGCCATCCCCATTAGACAACACAGCACGCCCCCCTGTACGCGGATCGTAGAAGCCGATCCGCAGAGCAGCGGCACCCTCCATCCGGGGGAAGCTGTGCTGCCCGGTGACGTATTCGCCGGGAGCCCAGCCCGTGGTCGGGCGCAGGCCAGCGCCCGGGCGGATGTCCCGCTGAGCGAGGATCTGCCCAGCGGCGTCAACGAGGTGCACGAACACGCGGTAATCGGTGGCGATTAGCGATTCCGCCTGCCAGACCAGAGTCACGGAGAGGCCGTCCCCGGATCGATCCAGTGTATAGCCAGCCAACAGCATCCCCGGTTCCCAGGCCGCCCCGCTGATCGCCTCCACGGGCGGCATCCGGATGACACGGTCAGGGGCGGTAACTGTCATCGCCCCGAGAGGCACCGGCTCCCCGACGGGCTGACCGGCTTCATCGAGCAGTTCCAGCCGCACCGGCCACCGCCCCGACCCCAGTGTGC
>JAADYX010000303.1 GCA_010092885.1 Chloroflexota bacterium
AGATGTGTATAAGAGACAGGCGGAAGCCCACGCGGCGGGCATGGGCGTGCTCGTCAAGGAGGCGGTGGCCAACGGCCGCCTGACCCCGGCCAATGACAATCCTGCGTTTGCTGAGCAGCGCGCTCTGCTGCAGGCGGTCGCTGATGAGCAGGGCGTCAGCATTGACGCGGTCGCGCTGGCCGGTGTGCTGGCCCAACCCTGGTGTGATGTGGTGCTCAGCGGTGCGGCATCCGTTGATCATCTGGAATCCAACGTGCGCGCCTTTGATGTGGAGTGGGATGGGTCAATCGACGACAGACTGGCTGGCCTGGTTGAGGCACCGGAATCCTACTGGCAGACTCGCGATGAGCTCGCCTGGAACTGACAGACGGTCAGGGGCCGATCTCCTTGACCAGCGGCTCATACCGGCTGATGCAGCCGCCAGGGCGTGAGCAGCCTTCCAGCGGCAGCACGGGGATTTGCTCGGGATTGTCCTTGTAGTAGGTGCCCTGCGCCCACCGGCACAGCGGGCAGGCGTCGTTCGGCGTGACGATGTACACGCCAATGGTGCGCGGGCTTTCGATAATGGCTTTGAGTTCCGCTTCACGCTGGATGCGTAGCTTCTCGAATGTCTCGTCGTCCACCAGCAGTCTCCTCCGTTGGAAAAGTGAGCCGAATTGTACCACGCTCCCCCGCCGGGCGTAAAGTCCGCTAGCCGCCGGGCCGCTCGTAGAACAGCAGCAGCGTCTTGCCGTAGCGCCGCTCATCGAACAGTTCCAGGTGGTCCAGGCTGACCTCCTCCCATTCCTTCGGATCGATCTGTACGATCACCAGGCCATCCGGATAGACCCACTCCGGCTGCGCATCGATAGCTTCCAGCGCCTTTTTCCACAGCCCTTTGTACTGGGGCGGCGCAATAAAGATCACCTCGAAACCTTCGTCAGGCTCACGCGCCAGCATCCGGAAGGCGTCCTCCCGGCGCACCTCAGCACCCGCCTGCAGGCCGGTCAGCTCCAGATTGTGGTTGATGACATCGATGGCCTGCCGGTCGATCTCGGTGAACAGGACATGCTCGGCACCCCGGCTGAGCGCCTCAATGCCGACCTGCCCCGTTCCGGCGAACAGATCGAGCCAGCGGGTGCCGCTCACCCATGGCCCCAGAATGTTGAACAGATTCTCCTTGATCCGGTCCAAGATGGGGCGTGTGCTGTCGCCCGGCACCATCTTGAGCCGTCTCCCTTTGGCCTTCCCCGATATAACCCGCATCCTCAGCGGCTCCCTTCACCAATGGGCACGATGCACAGATTCCCGCCCGGTACCTCAATGCTGGCCCCTGTCCCGCCGAAGCGGGTGTCCGCCGTCTCGACAGCATAGCGCGTCGAGAGGCCTGGCAGTGCCTCAGTGCTCTCCTGTTCGCCGGGCGCCAATGTCATCAGGTAGCTGGTGTTCCCCTGTGGACCGGTCAGCACATCCAGCGTGACCGATGTGTTGTTGACGAAGACAATGGTGCTGTTCGCATTGTCTGTGACCGAGCACGCCGGAATATCGAACCCGATGGGAATCGCGGTGGGTTCCACGGATGGATCGGTGAGCCCTAGGATCTCACCGGACCCGGATACCACCAGGATGATCGACCCAACAATGGCCAACAGCGCCACGCCCACCGCGATGGCTGCCACCGTCACATCGCGCGCGTCGTCGGTCTCGCTGCGAGGTGGTTGCGGTGGTGATGCTGGCAGATCCGGTGCAGGCAGTTCCCGCGTGGAAAGGGTGCCATCATCGTCCGGGGCGGCTTCCAACATGGGGCGCTCGACCCCCTGCGCTGGGGTAGGGCGGGCCAACCGGCGCTGGAGGGCGGCCTTCATGCGCTGTGCTTCCTCGTGGTCAGGGCGAAGCTTGAGCACGCGATCCAAACAGGCCGCTTTGCGTTCGGCCTCGTCAACGGCCAGCGCCAGATACCACCATGCGGTGGCGTTATCGGGTGCGTCCTGCACCACCCGCGCCAGGATGCGGCGTGCTTCCCGCCTGTTGCCCGCACGTACCGCGCGGATACCCTGCTTCAACATCTCATCTGTCATACTGTTAAGCATACGTCATGAGCGTTGCTGGTGTCCAGTTTGCCATGGTATACTCCGCCGCACATTTGGAAAATGGCGGTAGGGGTCACATGAAACGCTGGCAGACACTGCTCATCGGAATTGGGGTAAGCGCACTCGCGCTTTTCTTCGTTTTCCGCCAGGCCGATCTCTCACGAATTGCCGCGGCCTTCCAGCAGGCGCGCTACGAATACATTCTGCTGACAGCACTGATCTACGTCGGCCTCGTGCTGATCCGTGGCTACCGCTGGCATATTCTCACCGAACGCCGTCTGAGCTTTGGGGATGCCTTCTGGCTGTTCAATATCGGCTTTCTGTTGAACAATGTGCTGCCCGCCAAACTCGGTGAGGTCGCACGCGCCGTGTTGGCCGGTCGCAAACCCGGCATGCAGTTCGGACGGGCGGCCTCCAGCGTTGTTGTGGAGCGCCTTTTCGATCTGGTGGCGGTTGTCACCCAGCTGACCGTGGCGATCCTGCTTCTCGATCTGCCGCAGTGGGCGACCAACGCGGCGGTCATTGGGGGCGTCGGGTCGTTCACCCTGGTCGGGGTGCTGGCGTATGCCGCGCGCAATCCGGAAGGCGCGCTGACCCTCGGCGGGCGCCTGCTGGCCATCCTGCCGTTTTTCGACCGTGACCAGGCCGACGACTTCCTGCAGC
>JAADYX010000304.1 GCA_010092885.1 Chloroflexota bacterium
GTGCGCACGGCCTTCGCTGAGCTGGGCCGCATGGACAAAGCCGACCGGCAGCGTGCGCTCACCAACCTGGCAGGCATGAAGCACCCCGCCGCCGCCGAAGCACTGGCACTCGCCATGGAAATGCCCTACCGTGATGTCCGTCTCTCCGCCGCGCGTGCGCTCGCCGACCGGGGCGACACCCGCTCGATTCCCGGCCTGCTCGAACTGATCGGCGAGGATGACTACAACACGGTCTGGGATGCAGCCTGGGGACTTGTCCGCATCGGTGGGGATGAAGCCGTGCCCGGTCTGATTGAGGCCATGCGGACCAATAACGCGCATACACAGAAAGCCGCATCCTACGCGCTGGCTCAGATCGGCGAGACGGCGTTTGAATCCCTGCTTGAAGCGCGCCACGATCCCGATGAGCGTGTCCGGCTGGGCGCTTACGAGGCGCTCGGCGAGATCGGCGAACCGGCTGCCCAGCACATCGTGGCCGATCTGGCCATTGACGACGAGCAGGTGCGCCGTGTGGCCAGCAACCTGATTGAGAAGATCGGGGAGCCGACCGTTATTCCGCTGATCCGTCTGCTGCGCAGTGAGGATGCTGACACCCGCAAGGCCGCGGGCAAGGCGTTGGTCGCGCTGGGGGATACGGCAGTCGAAGGCCTAAGCCGCGGCTTGCGCGCCAACAACGAACAGATCAGCCGGGCCTGTGTGGTACTGCTCGAACGCATCGACACGGACGCCGCGCTTGACGCCCTGTACGAGTGGAAGCAGGAAAACCGCTGAGGTTCAGTCTGCGCGCGGCCACCGTGCTATCGCCAATCCGAGCACGAGGAGCGCTGTGCCGCCGCTGATCCATGCGCCTGTGATCAGGGGGTGGCTGCGGTAGGTGAACACCACCTCGGATTCGCCCGGTGGCACATCCACCGCGCGGAAGAGCCCGTTGGCGCGCAGCACCTCGGCCGGTTCGCCGTTGACTTCTGCTTCCCAGCCCGGATACCAGGCATCCAGCAGCATCAGCGTGACCCCGCTGCCCTCCGCCTCCACCGTGATCGCGATGTGCTCCGGTTCGTAGCGCGTGATGACCGCGGAACCGGGCCGGTCGGTGCGGCAGGTCGCCGTGCGTGGCTCCGCCACCACGATCTGAGTCCCCGGGCCGCGTGTTTCCAGCCGGACCCACATCACGTCGTCGAGCAGAACCCGGTCCGGGGCACAGACCACATACGCGCGCGGCAGCGTATTCTGGAACTCATACACTTTCACATCGCCGGAGTTCGCCAGCCGGATGGCCTCGCCGCGGCCCAACCGCAGCGGCATGAAGGCCCCGGTCCGCTCATCGACCAGAGTCAACCCGCGAATGATCACCGACTCATCTACTCCGGTGAGGCTGGTGACCGTCACGCGCTCAATGACCGCCGGTTCGCCCCACCCGATCCGCGCTGCGGCATCCAGGCGCTCGGGCTGGTTTGGTGTGAAGGCCTGTGTCACGGCGGGCATGCTGTGCGCCCGCTCGCCTTCACCCTCCATGATGTCCTGCCCGACCACCACGCTCACCGTGAGCGGATCGCCCTCCACCGGGTAGAGGGTGATCTGCGCGATGGCTGTCTCGTCGAGCAGATTGGCGCCCCCTTCTAGATGGCCTATCACACTGATGGCGGTTGCCTCAAACGGGGTAGGGGGCTCCGCAGTGACCATCGGCGCGAAGATATCCAGCGCGTGCGCAAACTGCAGATCGTGGTACACGCCATCCACCCATGCATCGAACACCTTATCCGTGATGATCCACCGGGTGTTGGCTGCCCGCAGCCAGCGGATATCCGGTACGCCTTCCAGGTTCTCACGCAGCCGCCCGTCTGAGGACACCGCATCCTCATCCAGAAAGAGCGCGGTATACCGGACGTAGTCGCGCGTCGGCAGGATGCCGCCATCGTAGCCATCTATGGCCGGGATGCCCCACGCCATCGAGAGGTTCGGGGCGATGATCTCCTTTTGTTTCGTGGCGACAATGTAATTGAACAGCGCCGTCTCGTTGAGATGCGGACCGTAGAGCGCCTCGATCTCGCGCAGATCGCCGGGGTCAAACAGTGTGTCGGAGATCGACAGATACCGCGCAGGCGGTGTGCCGGTATCCAGCGCCAGCAGCGTGCTGATCGCCGGGCGTTGGCTGGCCCACGCATCCGGGTGGCTCAGATCGTTGAAGGGCATAAAGCGCGACGCGACGAACAGTTCCACGCAGATCAATGCGGCCGCCTGAACCGGTCCCAGCCGGGTGCTGACCGCAGCCAGCACCAATACAGCCGCCCACAAGCCGATCTCAACGGCTGCTGGGGTGACCGCCCCGGGGATATCCGCTGAGCGCAATGGCGCGAGGAAGGCCCAGGCACCCAACAGCACGATTCCCACGGCTGCCGCACCTGAAACTCGCCAGTCGGGTTTCTCTCGCGCGAGTACATCGATGCCGCTGCCGGTTAGCAGAGCAACGCCCAGCCCCCACAGGGCCAACCAACGTGCGGGCACGCGGAACAGATCGAAGCCGGGCACCACATTGACGAGCAGCCAGTACACGGGGTTGTACGCCCCTACTGCCAGCAAAACAGCCGCCAAGGCCAGCAGAGCCAGGCCCTGTGCGCGGCGTTCCGCCCGGTTATGCCACAGTCCGATCCCGGCCAGCAGGAGGGCTGCAACCCCCGGGTAGGCCATATATTCGCTGAAGAGTGGCACATCACCGTAGCCCGGCAGCAGCCCCCGCCCGATCA
>JAADYX010000305.1 GCA_010092885.1 Chloroflexota bacterium
CCCTCCAGATGAACGCATCCGTGCTCCAGCCGGCAGCGTCCATCGCCAGCAGAAAGGCGGGAGTCAGCCATTGGGTGCCGCCGGAGCGTTCCAGCGGATAGAGCACCACGTTCTCGGCATCGAACTGCGCGGCGATCACCTGCCCGCGGAACCGGTCCTTCTGATCAATGTAAGGGCGTAAACGGAGCATTGTCGACCTGTTTGCTGATGAATGTCACTGTCGGGCGGGCCCGGTTTGACTTATGATTTAGGAAAGAGGAGGATGTTATGTACAAACGAGTTCTCGTTCCACTTGATGGCTCCGGGCGTGCAGAAGCCATTCTGCCGCACGTGGAAGCGCTTGCCAAAGCTTACGACAGCACCATCGTCCTCCTGCGCGTGATCGAGCCGGTATCCGTTGTGGTAGGTCCGCACGGTATGGATGGCCACATGTACCTCGAACAGGTGCATAATATGGAGCGCGATGTGCGCGAGTACCTGAAAGCCAAACAGGTGAGCCTGCAGCACGCCGGTTTCACTGTTGAAATCCTCATGATGCACGGCACCCCAACCGAAGCCATTCTGCTGGCGGTGGGTGACGAAAACATCGATCTGGTTGCTATGGCCAGCCACGGACGCAGTGGGCTGGGGACGGTTGTCTTTGGCAGTGTGGCATCGGGGGTGCTGCACCGTCTGGAGATCCCCATGCTGCTGATCCGGGCGTGGTCTTCTTAAACAAACCCTCTCCTTGGTGGTAGTGTTTAGTCCAAGCGACTAAGCCTTCGGGGCAGCGTAAGCTGCCCCTTTTTGCTTGCTACCCTCAGTTGGAAAAGGGATGCCCCTGCACAGCGTCCATGCGCTCGCCGGTCAGGCGTTCGATATCCCGCAGATAGCTGCGTTCGTCACGCGCGCAGAACGCCAGCGCGATCCCTGCCGCACCCGCGCGCCCCGTGCGCCCGATGCGGTGCACGTAGGTCTCCGGTTCATTGGGCAGGTCATATTGGATCACATGGCTGATATCGTCGACATCGATGCCGCGCGCGGCGACATCCGTGGCGACCAGCACGCGCGTCTTGCCCTTGCGGAAGTTGCGCAGGGCCCGCTGCCGTGCGCCCTGGGATTTGTTCCCGTGGATGGGCTCCGCGCTGATGCCGCCGCGTTCCAGGTCACGGACGACGCGGTTGGCACCGCGCTTGGTGCGTGTGAAGACGAGCACCCGGCTGAAGTCCGGGTTGCTGAGCAGGTGCTCCAGCAGGGCCTGCTTCTGCCGTTTGTGCACGAAGTACACCGACTGCTCGATGGCTTCGACGGTGGGCTGGTCGGGCGCGATGGTCACCTCAACCGGGTTGTCGAGCAGAGAGGCGGCCAGGCTGCGGATCGCCCGCGGGATGGTGGCCGAGAACAGCAGCGTCTGCCGGTCGTTGGGCACCGCTTTGATAATGCGGCGGATATCGGGCAAAAAGCCCATATCCAGCATGCGGTCGGCCTCATCAAGAATGAGCGTTTCCACCCGGTCCAGCTTGATATGCCCCTGGTTCATCAGGTCGATCAGGCGGCCCGGCGTCGCAACGAGGATATCGACGCCCTTGCGCAGGGCCGATACCTGCGGGCGCTGGCTGACCCCCCCGTAGATCGCGGCGACGCGCAGCCCGGTGTAGCGCCCGTAGACCTCAAAGCTGGTGGCGATCTGCAGGGCGAGCTCGCGGGTCGGGGCAACGATCAGCGCGCGCACGGCGCGTTTGCCGCCCGATCCGGCCAGCCGCTGCAGGGTCGGCAGCGCGAAGGCCGCCGTCTTGCCGGTGCCGGTCTGTGCCCCACCGAGCACATCGCGACCGGCCAGGCCGTGCGGAATGGTCGCCTGCTGGATGGGCGTCGGATCGGTGTAGCCGGCATCGGCCACGGCCCGCAGCAGATCGTCATTGAGGCCCAGCGCAGCAAATCCGCCTGCGGGCGGATCGGGTTGGGTAGGCTGTTCGTCCTCTTGCGCGGCGGCATGATGCCCGTTGGTGAGGAGCTCGACATTTAATGCGGAAGGCCCCTTGCGGCGCTCTTCAACCCCGAAGGCGACGCGGTCACCCTCGCTAATATGTGCCTGATGGTGGCGTTCCAACGCCGAATGATGAAGGAAAACGTCCTCGTAGTCCCCATCGGGTACGATGAATCCGAAGCCCTTCTTGCGATGATACCATTTGACTGTGCCGGTTAGGCGGTTGCTCATATGCCCCCTTTGTTTGGACAACGAAAAATCCGGCCCACGCCGGATGTGAATGCATTCTGTCGTGCACACAAGAGTATACTGTATTTGTGGGGGCGAGGCCACACGTCCCTACCCCCCCACGTTTTTGCGCCTGCCGAATGCCTCAGCCCGGTCTGCACCCACGAGCACGAATGCATAGGGCGGATTTTCATCATCGACTGTCAGGCTGACCCGCGGCTCATGCGCGATGTTCTTCGCCTTGACGGTGGTGTGCCACGTGTTGAAAAGGAGCGTATCGCCCTCAATGATGAACCAGCGTCGCGGGTCATCTCTTCTATAGGGGGTCTGCGTGGGCACCCGGGTCAGCTTGATTCCGCTGCCCGCCGTCTGCGCCGCCATACCACGAAGCCGACCCCCAGCCCGATCACCGCGAGCAGGCCTGCCAACACCGGATACAGGACCAGTGTGGGCCGCGGCAGCCGCGAAAAATCCTCCGTGAGGATGTTGATCACCAGCTGTTGGGCCAGTTCACTGGCCGGGAAGCGCAGCTCCAGCGGTGGGCGGTAGACGATCGCGCTGCTGGTCACGATCACGACGAGGTCGGGGCCGTGCACCATCGTCAGGTGGCTGTTGCCCCCGATCCCGCCGCCGTTGTGCTCCACGACGGTGCCCTGCTCCGCCTCATAGGTGACCCAGCCGTAGGCATAGAAGAAGTCGCTGCCTTCCCCCTCACTCACGTAGGGCGTCCAGAACGCCTCCACCTGGTCGGGGGCGAGCACGGTGCCCGCGTCGAGAGCCTGCACCCACCGCAGCAGATCACTCGTGGTGGAAAGCACACCGCCGTTGCCCAGCACACCCCAATACGGACCGGGCCAGTCCGCCGGACTGCCCTGCGTGCGCCCGTTGAGCATGGTATGTGCCACATGCTGACCGGCCCACTGCGGCTCGCCGTAGAACCCGGAATGCGTCATACCGGCGGGCTCAAACAGATGGGTGTGCATGTACTGCGTAAAGGGCTCCCCGCTGACCGTCTGCACGATCAGGGCGAGCAGCGTGTACCCCGTGTTCGAATAGTGGTAGTGCGTGCCCGGCTCCCAGCGCAGCGGCAGCGCGTAGATCGCGGCCAGCGCTTCCTCAGCGGAAAGGGGGGTGAGGTCATCATCAAAGTGAGACGCGCGGAACCCGGCCGTGTGCGTCAGCAGGTGGTGGATGGTGATGTCGCTCTTCTCGGCGGGCACATCGGGCAGGTGTGCGGCAATGGAGTCGTCCACACTGAGCAGGCCCCGCTGCTGTAGGTGGAGCACGGCCGCCGCCGTGAACTGCTTGCTGATCGAGCCGACGTCGAAGACGGTTGCCGTCGTGATGGGGATGCCTGCTGCATCCTGCCCGTAGGCCTCATCGAGCAGCACATCGCCGCCCTGCATGACGAGCACCGCCCCGGTGAAATCCTCGACAGCGCGGTCCATGTAATCCTGGAGTTGGGTCGGGGCCACCAAGGCAAGCATCAGTAAGATGGGTGTCAGATAACGCATGGGTCACCTCCTCACCGATCAGTACGCGGCGGCGCACAGATGGTTGCATGCCGCGCGGATCAACCCGTTGAAGGGCAGTCTACTCCCCGGACCAGCCGTGCTCGTCGATGTAGGCGCGGCGCATGGCGTCGAGGGTTTCGCCGGTGCGCTCCACGACGATGCTCTCGTAGATGTTGACGGACTTCCACCCGGTGATGTCGCGGGCCCAAGCGTTGATATCGATCCGCTGGGCGTTGTGCACCACGTGGTAGGCGTCCACCAGCAGCGCGACCTCTTCCGGCTCACCGCTGATGTACACCCTATCCTCCATGGGTTTGACCAGCCCCCACTCGATGATGTGCGGCATGCGCGGCAGGTAGCGCCGGGTGCCGTCCGCGGCGATCTCCTCGTCGAGAGGTTCGGCTGCACCGACGGCTCTCTGCAGGCGGCGGGCGATCTCCATGTTGAGGTTGGCGAGTTCCGGCGGGGTGAGGTCTTCGAGCAGGTTGGTGATCTGCGTGTAGAGGTCCATGTGTCCGCTCCAACGGTCCAGTAATTTCCTGATGTGATAAGTATACGTCACGGGGCGAAGGCTGTACAGGGATTGGTCCGATCGCCGCGTAGGCCGCATAATACCCCCATGCAGCGACTCCTGATTTCTGGCGGTGGCACCGGTGGCGGAACCTACCCGGCGATTGCGGTTGCGGCCGCGGTGCAGCATCGCCTGCCTGACTGCGCCATCCTGTGGATGGGCACACCAAACGGCATCGAGCGCGGGGTGGTCGAGCGGGCCGGGCTGGACTTCACCGCGGTGCCCAGC
>JAADYX010000306.1 GCA_010092885.1 Chloroflexota bacterium
CGGTTGAGGGCATCAATGAAGACATCAGCGATATCCGGCTGGAGTGATGCGACCGGCCAATCGAAGCCAGCGATCACCTCCCAGAAGTCCGCGCCGGCGTCACTGCCTGCGTAATCCCAACTCCAGAAGTTGACGGCTGGCAGCCCGAGATCCCGTGCATGCGACAGGAGCCGCTCGATATGGTCGGGCTGAGGGCGCCAGCCAAACTCTTCATAGGCGGAACCCGTCGGGATGATGGGCCGCACTGGGAAGATCGACCGGAACTGCTCAATCGAGCGGTCCAGCTGTTTATCGGGATCGTCGGCCTTCACCCAGTAGACCTGCGGCATATTGTAATCACAGCCGGAAAGGAACTCGGTCCACGGCAGCTCCGGATGGTAGTTCGGGTAGCGGTAAGAACTCAATGCGACTGGCACGTCGCCCAGCTCTGCGTTAAGGCGGTCCATGTAGGCGACGGCCTCAGCCGCGCGGTTGTTCTTGTAATCATCCTCGGCGTTGACGACGAAGCCATCCACACCCAAGGAACGCACGCGCTGTATGGCGATATCGGCCTCGCCATAGGGATCGCGCCCGTAGACGAACTGCCAGCCCCACACCTGCAGACCGGCCTCTTTGAGTGCTTCAACAACGGGGCGGGCCCGATTGGCGTTGTATGAGCGTGTCCCATCGGCGATTTTGACCAGCACGTGACTCAACCCGGAGTCGACTGCGCGGCGCAGAATGCGGGCCGGATCACCGTCCTCACAGTCCTGCACCTTCCAAATGTAGAAGCCCTTGCCCTCAAGTGCCATTTAGCCTGTCTCCCTAGTTGGTGAGGCGCCGTGCCTCGCGGACATTCGGCATTTGCTCGAAGCGAGTCATAATGCGATTCAGCTGGACGGCATCGCCGACGAGCATGGTGAAGTAGAACGTTGCGATGTTGCCACGGGTGGTCACACGTAGATCGCTGAGGTTGATGTGCTCATCGGCGACCGCAGCGCTGATGTCACGCATCAGGCCCTCCCGATCATACGCGCTGAGCATAATCGGCACGGGATAGGTCTCTTTCTCGTCACCGCCCCACGCGACCGTGATCAACCGGTGGCCGGGCAGGTTGAGCACATTGCCGCAGTCCCGGCGATGGACGCTCACGCCGCGGCCTACCGTGATATAGCCGATGATGTCGTCACCCTGCACCGGATTGCAGCACTTGGCCAGGTTGACAAGCATCCCCCCCACCCCCTGGATTTTGACATCCGACGGATCCTTTTTGGGGGCGGCGGGGGCCTTCATGCCGTTGAGCATGCGCTCGGTCTTGTCATCGACCTGCTTGCGCTGCTGTTCGAACTCCATCACTTTAGTGGTGACATGCTGCGGGTGGATATCCCCGAACCCGATCTTCGCCAGCAGATCCTCCCTACTCAGATCAAAGAGGCCAGCCACCTGCTCGTGGGACATCTCCTGCTCCACGCCCAGACGGCTGAGCTCGCGGTCCAGCACGTCACGCCCAAGGTGGATCATCTTCTCGCGGTCCTGCTGGCGGAACCAATGCCGGATCTTGGAGAGGGCGCGTTTTGTTTTCACATAGCCCAGGTTGGGATTGAGCCAATCACGGCTCGGCCCGCCGCGTTTGGCGGTAAGGACTTCCACCCGGTCGCCAACCTGCAGCACATAATCCAGCGGGACCAGCTTGCCGTTGGCCTTTGCACCGCGGCAGCGATCACCCACATCGGTATGGATGTGATAGGCAAAATCAATGGGGGTGGCACCATTCGGCAGGTCGATGATATCGCCGCGCGGGGTGAATACATAGACGCGGTCGCGGAAAACATCCGAGCGCATGACCTCCATGAACTCGTCGGGATCGTCCACAGTGCGCCCGATGTCCATCAGTTCGCGCAGGTGCTTCACCCGGCGCTCAAAGGCGTGGTCCTGGCCCTTCTTGCCTTCTTTGTACAGCCAGTGTGCGGCGACGCCATATTCAGCGTGCGCGTGCATCTCATGGGTACGGATCTGGACCTCAAGTGTTTTGCCGCCTTCCAACAGGACGGCAGTGTGCAGCGACTGGTAGAAGTTGTCTTTGGGTGCCGCAATGTAATCGTCGAACTCATCCTTGATGGGACGCCACATCTGGTGGATGATGCCAAGTACCTGGTAGCAGGTGGGCACGTCGTCAACCAGAACGCGCACCGCGCGCACATCGAAGATCTGGTCAAAGGGCAGGCGCTTGCGTTCCATTTTGCGGTGTATGCTGTAGATGTGCTTGGAGCGCCCGGTGACCTCCGCCTCGATCCCGTTTTCGCGCAGTGCGGCGCGCACACGGTCGGCGATCTGGTTGACGTAATAATCGCGGTCAGCGCGGCGCTCATCGATCATCTTGGCGATCTGGCGATAGCGGGTCGGGTTGAGGTAGCGGAAGGAGAGATCCTCCAACTCCCATTTCATCTGCCAGATACCGAGGCGGCTGGCCAACGGTGCGAAGACCTCCATGGTTTCACGAGCCATGCGCCGCTGCCGCTCTTCGGAAAGGTAGCCGAGCGTGCGCATGTTGTGCAGGCGGTCGGCCAACTTGATCAGAATGACGCGGACATCATCGTTGATGGCCAGCAGCGTCTTGCGTAGGAACTGCGCTTCGCGGTCGCGCGGTTTCCCGGCGGGCACATTGTCCGTGTTGAGCGGCACCTGGTCGATTTTGGTAACCCCGGCGACGAGATTGGCGATCGTATCGCCGAATTCAGCCCGCAGTTCTTCAAGGGTGAAGGGTGTATCCTCAACCACATCATGCAGCAGAGCAGCACAGACCACCTCGTGGTCGAGGCCCAGGTTGATGATGATCCGGGCGACCTCATAGCAGTGCACGAAGTAGTCCTCGCCGGATTTGCGCTTCTGGCCGTCGTGAGCGCTCTGCGCCAGTTCGTAGGCGCGTTTCATCATTTTGCGCTCATGGGCGGAGAGGTTCGTCATGGAGTCGATCAATGTCTCAAAGGACATCATAAGCAGTTCTACCTACGAAGCCAGCGATTCACACCACGCAGGGGAACCGCCGAATAAGGACCTTTCTATACTGTTAAGTATAGTGGATCGGCAAACAGAGGCGCAATCCGAGGCGCAGCGCCGCTACGGCGTATCAACGGTCGGGGTCGGCGTGGGCAGGTCATCGTCGACCAGCTCGAACTCCACCCAGTTGGTCACGCCTTCCTGTACGTCGACCACAGCCTCCCACCGGTATTGGCCCAGCCGCGCCTCAGCCAGATAGCGCCCGATCCGGACATCGGCGAAGACGAAGTTCTCATTCCAGTTATCATCGGATGGGGCACTTACCCCCGCGTATGTCGTCGTGCGGTAGGCGATCAGGCCAGTGGTGACATCGGTCAGGGTGATGGGCGCGTCTTGCAAGGTCTCGCCATCAAGTTCCAAGCGACCGGCGACCGGTCCTGTCCCGGCGTAGGGTGCCATCCACAAAACGGGGTTGCGGACATCGTTGTACGCATCGCGCCCGAGGCGAACCTCAAAATGAACATGTGGGCCCGTGGTCAGACCTGTGTTCCCGATCAAGCCGATGGTGTCGCCCATCTCCACGTACTGGCCCTGCGTCACCAGGATCACGGAGAGGTGCGCATAGAGCGTATAGAGCGGACGGCCCTCATAACCGAAGTCATGCTCGATCACAACAGTGTTGCCGTACGCGGTGATCGCCTGCCGGGTCTCCTCGTTGAAGTGGCCCTTGCCGGCCCACGACACCACTCCGGAGCCTGCCGCATAAACTTCCACCCCGACGTCATTGGAGAGATCGATGCCGTGGTGGATGCGCAGATCATTGGCCGGCCCATCGGATGCGTACGGGTAATAGTCCAGGGCGAAGTTGTTGCGATCTGCGCCCACAGGCCGGGCAAACAGAAAATGATCGAACGGGTGGAGCGCCAACGGCACTGGCAGTGCGGGCGGGTTCCATCCTTCCGGGGCCGCTGGTGAAACATCCGGGTTGTCGTCCTCGGGGACGAGCACTTGGTCGGCGAGCACGCCTGGCCCCTCGTCTGAAGGCTGGAGGATCACATCCGGCGGCGGGCTGTCCGGCGCTGTGGCGGTCGGGAAAGTGGCGGTGGGTTGGGGCGGGATCTCAGTGGCAGCGGGCTGTTGGTCACTGTTGAGCGGGATGACGATACTGCTGGCTGCATCACCGGCACCGCGAGCAGGCAGCATGGGCCCGATGAGCACCAACGCGACAATTGCTAAGGCGAGCAGGGCAAGGATGATCACGCTCTGGTTGCGCCGCAGCATATTACGGACCTACCTGTGTCGGTTGTACGAAGATCACGCCGAGTTCCTCTTCCAAGCGATCAGCCGTGTAGATCTGGCGCATGGCCTGTATCCAATCCAAATTGTCGCGCTTGACGTACTGCCAGTAGAGAATGCCGTTCCAGTTGTAGTACCAGGACGGATCCGATGGGGTGGGCTCCCATCCATAGATGCGCGCGAGCTGCGTGAAGTTGATGTAGTAGCCGCTTGGGATCTCGTCTTTAAACCGTCCGCCGTTTTCATAAGCGTCACGGTCGGTGGCCCGAGCGTAGAAGTCCCACGGGCGTTCGGTCAGTGGGCGGCCCAGCGATCCATCCTGCACGGCGGCACGCACATAGACATCCCAGTAGCGGTCGGGGCCTGACTGGTTTGGCACAACTTCGATGTCGGGCGTGTCACCCTGGTTGTAGGTGTCGAGGATCGCGAACGCGCGCCCAGCCTTGTGCCAGTTTTGGCGGCTCTCACCTGCTTCGACCGGGCGGTCAATCGCCCAGAAGGCGTGGTCAAGCTCGCCAAGGAAATCCCAACCGGCCCGCCGTTCGACGGCGGCGCGCAGTGCATTGAACGATCCATCGACGGCATCCGTGAGGAACTGACCTTCCACATCGACATCTTCGAGCACGCGCAGCCGGAATGCCGGATCGGTGGTCCCTGCATCTGGTGCGATGCCTTCTTCGTACGCAGGGCCGATCGGTTCGGATCGTGCTGTGGCCATTGTGCCCTGAAGTGCTTCTGGCAGGTTGGCCGACGACCAATCGATGTTATACCCAAACGACCCAAGTGCGAGCGCCTGTACAGACGACTCCCATGCACCGATCCGACCGGAAAGAAGCACGCTGTTTTGCCCACGATCGGCCAAAAAAACGAGGTTCTGCCCGTCAGCGGACCATGCCGGGGCGAATCCCTGGCCGACGACCTGGGCTGAACCCGGTGCAGCGTCGATCTCATTGACGTAGATGAGCTGCAAGCCCTCGCCTGCTCCCTCGTAGGCGAGGCGGCTCCCGTCGGGCGACCAGGCAGGATTGTCCTCATTGATGTCGGGCGTATCGGTCAGGTTGCGGGCCTGGAGTTCGTTCGGGTTGCTGAGGTTGATCAGATAGATGTCATTGTC
>JAADYX010000307.1 GCA_010092885.1 Chloroflexota bacterium
GGCCGGGGCGGTCGCGGCAGAGATTTCATGATGGTCGGCGTGGACAGGGGTTTGGCGGTGGGGCCGGGCCAGCGCGGCGATCTGTGGGCACGCGGGCCACAGGTGATTAAGGGCTATCTCAACAACCCCGAGGCCACAGCCGCCTCAATTGACGGTGATGGCTGGTTCCGCACAGGTGATATCGCCGAGGTCGACGAAGACGGTTATGTCGCCATCGTGGACCGGGTGAAGGAGCTCATCAAGTACAAGGGGTATTCAGTGGCCCCCGCCCGCCTGGAAGGCATCCTGATCGCCCACCCCGCCATCCTGGATGCCGCGGTCATCCCCAGCCCGGATGAGGAAGCGGGTGAGGTCCCCAAGGCCTTTGTGGTCGTCAAGGAGCCGGTCAGCGAAGAGGATATCATGGCGTACGTCGCCGAACACGTCGCCCCACAGGAGCGCGTCCGCCGGGTGGCCTTTATTGAAGAAGTGCCCAAGTCCGCCTCAGGCAAGATCCTGCGCCGGGTGCTCATCGAGCAGGAGCGCGCCGCCGCCCAGTAGCTCGCCCCCTGACGGATAACACCGCGCCCCATACAAACAAAGAGACCTCGTGCCCATACAGGCATGAGGTCTCACCGGTTGCGCCTCTAGAATTCAGGAAAGATAGTCGCGCAGGTTGTGCGCCAAACGCGGATGCCGCAGGCGGCGCAGCGCCTCTTTCTCCAGCTGCCGGATACGTTCCCGCGAGAGGCCAAACTTGTTGGCGATCTCCTCCAGCGTATGCTGTTCGCCGCCGCCCAGCCCGAAGCGCAGCCGCAGGATGTGCGCCTGTCGCGGCGTCAGCTCGCTGAGCACCTCCTCGATGGTCTCCTGCAGCAGATGATGGGCCGCCGCATCCGAGGGTTCAGGCGTGTCCTGGTCTTCGATGAAGTCGCCGAATTCGCTGTCGCCGTCATCACCCACGGGGCGCTCCAGCGCGATGGCGTGCTGGCTGGCATCCATCATGCTGCGCACGTTTTCCGCCGGGAGGTCCATCTCCTCAGCGATCTCCTCCGGCGTGGGGCGCCGCCCCAGCTCCTGTTCCAGCACCTGCGCGGTCCGGTACATCTGCCGGATGCGCTCAGTCATGTGCAGCGGAATGCGGATGGTGCGCGTCTTCTGCGCCAGCGCCCGCGTGATCGCCTGGCGGATCCACCAGGTCGCGTAGGTGCTGAACCGGTTGCCCCGCGTGTAATCGTATTTGTCGACGGCGCGCATCAGGCCGACGTTGCCCTCCTGGATCAGATCCGGGAACGGCAGCCCCTGGCCCATATACCGCTTGGCGATGCTCACCACCAGCCGGGTGTTGGCCCGGCCCAGATGCTCGCGCGCTTCCTGCGCCTGCTCGATATCAGCTGCCAGCTGGATGCGGTCGTCAAATGTCAGGTTTTCGGCCTCTTCCAGCGTCTCGCGGGCGATCTTGCCCATCTCGATGCGCTTGGCCAGGTCGATCTCCTCGTCAGCAGTCAGCAGAGGCTCCTGTGCCATCTGCCGGAAATACAGCCCGACCGGATCGTCGGCACTGACCGCCTCGATATCAGCCAACTGCTCATCGGAGTCGCCGTCGTCATCGTCGGCTTTGGCCGATTTGTCCTTGCTGTCGTCATCATCGTCAAGGTTGCGAACTTCTACCCCCAGCTCGTCAAGCTCTTCGAGGGTCGCCTCAACGATGGTATCTTCAGCATCTTCTCCCAGCACCTCATAGAGATCCCGGGCAGTGATGTAACCGTTTTCTTCAGCACGCGCGACTAACGTTTGCACGGCATCCGCGCGGTTGTCGTCTGTTGCATCCGTTTGGATGGGGTTGTTGATTGCCATAGTGCCGCAGACCTCTATCGATTTTGTTCATCCGGTTGGCTGTCTGTTGTGCAAACAGCCACTTTGCGGCCCATACGAGCATCACAAAGCCTTGTTATTCTAACATAGATTTTACACTAGTTCAATCCCCCACAAGTGCACAGATGTGAGGGATTTGGTGAAAATGTCCGTTGTTTTAACAATACAGACTGTCTATTAGAGTATCATAAGTGGCATCTATGTCAAGTGTTTGGTGAACCAATCGAGGGTGCGCTGCCACGCATCGGCCGCGGCATCGTGATGGTAGGCCGCAGGCCGCGTATCGTTGAAGAAGGCATGCCCCGCCTCCGGGTAGATGTGGAACTCGGCGGTTTTGCCTTCCTGCTCGAGCCGTTCTGCCGCTGCACGCACTCCATCAGCAGGGATGCCGCCATCCGTCTCGCCGAACAGACCCAACAGCGGGACCCGTACATGCGCTGTGCTATCCGGGTTGATGCGCCCGTAAAAGACCACCACCGCACCGATATGCTCGCCCTCAACGGCCATACGCGCCGCAAGGCCCCCGCCCATACAGAAGCCCACCACACCGATCTGCTTGGGTGCGACCGCCTTCAGGTCGCGCAGATACTCGGCCGCCCCTTGGATATCCTTAACAGCCTGGTCCATTTCCAACTCCATGGCCAGCTTGCGCGCCTCATCCGGCTCCGTGGTGACTTTCCCCCGGTACAGATCGGGTGCCAGTGCCACAAAGCCCGCTTCGGCGAAGCGCTCCACCACCGCCTTGATGTGATCGGTCAACCCCCACCACTCTTGGATCACGACTACACCCGGGTACGGGCCTTCCTCCACCGGGGCGGCCAGATAGCCGGGGGCGTTGTCGCCGTTGGCCGCAAATGCGATCATTGCCGCTTGTATTTCCACCGTAGCTCCTTTGTTGTCTGTGGTTGTGGAACAATGGAATGTTGTCCAACGTCTTTGGCTTGAACCTATCACAAGTGAGGATATACCGTATGATGACCCAGAAAATCAAGATCCTGCTCGTACTGCTGACCCTCGTGCTTGCTGCCTGCACAGGCGAGGCCGTTGAGCCGATCACCATCGATCTATCCGGTTCGCAGTGGCAGTTGGTTGACATGAACGGCACCCAGCCCGTACCGGATCGCGTGCCCACGCTCCACTTTGTCGATGAGAGCAATCTCGCAGGCTGGACGGGTTGCAACGACTATGAAGGCGGCTACGAACTGGTAGGCACGGCCTTCACTCCCGGCATCATCTTCTCCAACTTGATGGCCTGCGTGCAGGAGGATGTGATGGCGCAGCAGCGAAGCTATCTGCAAATCCTGGGCGATGCAACCCGCCTGACGCTCGCCAATGACACGCTGACCATTCAAGGCGATGCAGGCACACTGGTTTTCGAGCCGGTGCCCGAGCAAGAGGTCGGATTGGCCGGCACCGAGTGGCAGCTGGCCTCGATTAACGGCTCCAGCCCTATCGAGGGTACTGACGCCACCCTGCGCTTTGAGGAAGACGGCATCATGGGCGGCTCGACCGGCTGCAACCAGTACGGCGGATCCTACCGCGCCTCAGGCGACAACCTGACCGTCACTGAAATGGCCTGGACGGAAATGGCCTGCCTTGAGCCGGAAGGCATCATGGAACAGGAGTCTGAATTCACCCGCATTCTGTCGAGTGCCCACGGATTTGACCTGACCGGCAGTGTCCTGGAGATCTACGCAGATGGCGGCTATCTGGTCTTTAAGCCGCTGCACACCGATATCGAGGAGGAACCCATGGTCGATCTGCCCTACGTGCGGTGGCAGCTTGCCACCATCAACGGCGAGAACCCACTGCCCGATACCCGCGTCACCCTGATCTTTGAGAATGACACCACCCTCAGCGGCTCTGGAGGATGCAACGGCTACGGCGGCACCTACGCAATCGACGGCGAGGGGTTCACCACAGGCGACATTGTGCGCACGCTGATGGCCTGCGCCGAGCCGGAGGGCATCATGGAGCAGGAAGATGCCGTCCTGGCCATCTTGCAGTCAGCCAACCGCTTCAGCTATACAGACGATGAGCCGGAGCTGTACATTTACGGGGAGGCCGGCGAGTTGATGTTTACGCCGCTGCACACCCCCGAACCAGCCAGCCTCCAGGGCACGGAGTGGACATTGGAAAGCTTCATTGAGGGCGACGCGGTTTCCAGCACGCTGGCTGGTACCACCCTCACCCTGCTGCTCGATGACGACGGCACCTACAGCGGATCGGCAGGCTGCAACACCTATGGCGGTACCTATACACTGCAAGGCGAGGCCCTCACCTTTGGCCCGCCGCGCATGAGCCGCATGATGTGCGCGGAGGACATCATGCGGCAGGAGCGCAGCTATCTACAGCTTTTGGAGTCGGTGGCAATGTTTTCCCTTGAGGGCGACCAACTCATCTTGAGCACACCTTCCGGTGAGGGGCTTGACTTCCGCCAGTAAGCACAAACCAAAAGGCGGGCGGCTTCCCGTGCGCCGCCCGCGATTTACGCCTCGTCTTCTTAGGCTGTCTGGTCAGCCTGCGCCGCCCCATCGGAAAGCTGCGGGATATCGTCAGCGGCTTGCAGTTCGCGCAGCGTGCTGATCACCCGAGCCAGCTGCTTCTCGATGTTCTCTCCACCCAGCGCCTCGATCTTGGCGTTGAGGATGGTCGCCATTTCTGGCACATTGAGCAGCACATCCAGGAAGGTCGCGCCGGTAGGGCTGTTCCCGTTGTTACCGCCCGCAAACTGCACGATCTTCACGTTCTCGCCCACGCCGGCAAGCGCTTCAGCGATGTACGCGGTCTTCTCCACATCGGCACGCGCCAGCGTCTCGATGACAAACTGCCGCAGGTTGATCTCGCCCTCGGCGGCCGTGGCGGTCGCCAGTTCGCGGCGGCCTTCCGCTTCGGCCAGCAGGGTGGCGCGCGTACCTTCCGCCTCGGCTTCCTTCAGCGCACGCAGACGGTCCGCCTCAGCGAAACCGGCCTGCTTGGTGGCGTCCGCATCAGCTTCAGCGCGCTTGCGCGTGGCTTCAGCGTCAGCCTCGGCCACAATCACGGACTTGCGCCGCTCGCCGTCCGCCTCGATCTCGGTGGCCTCACGTTTGGCACGCGCAGGGACCAGGATGTCGGCTTCCTGCTGCTGCTCCACGGCACGCGCACGCTCCGACTCGACCTCGCGTTGGGCGCGGGCGCGCTCCAGCCCGACCTCGCGGTCGACCTCCACCTGCCGGATCTCCAGATCCTGCTTCTGCTGGAGGATGTCGCGCTCGGCCTGCAGCTCAGCCTGTTCGGCCTCGCGGGTCGCGGCCGCCGCACGGATGCGGGCCTCACGGTCCGCCTCGGCCTCAGCGATGCGCGCATCGCGCTTGATGACCGCGATCTGCGGAGCCGCCATCGCCTCGAAGTAACCCTGGCTGTCGGTGATCTCCTCAATACCCATCGAGATAATGATCACACCCATCGCCGCCATATCATCGGAGGCCAGCTCCTGCACGCGCAGCACAAAAGCATCGCGGTCGCGGTGAATGGCTTCAACCGTCAGCTGGCCCACAATCGCCCGGAAGTTGGCGCTCAGCGTCTCGGTGATGATGGCGAGGATCTCCTCCTGCGTTTTGCCCAGGAAGGCCCGTGCAGCGGTCAGCAGGCTGTCCTCATTGCCGTCGATCTGCACCTGCGCCACCCAGTCCAGTAGGATGGGGATACCGTCAATGGTGTAGACCTCGTCCTTTTCCTTCTTGACCGTCTTAACGCGCAGATCAAGGTAGTCCGCTTCCTCGAACAGCGGCGCGACAATGCTGCCGCCGCCCGTCACAAAACGGGTGCGCCCCCGTCCGAACACGACCATCGCCATGCTCGGCGGAACACGCCGGTAGATGCGCCGGAAAATCAAATTGAACAGGATCGCGATGATCAGGATCCCGATTATCCCACCAATAAGGGGCAACATGCTGACCTCCTATATCTGATTTCGATCGCCTTTAGTATACGCCAGATCAGCCGATCCGTGAAACGGTGAGACCCCCCAATTTTTTGGTAGAATAGCGGGCGCATGGTCAGAAAGTGAGAATAGTTATGGATAGACGGCGCGTTTTGCTCATAGGCATGCTCGGCTTCGGGGCAGCAGTACTGCTGCTCGCTGTAGTGGTTGGTGCAGGGGCCTTCTATCTGGCGCAGGGCAGCACGGAGCGCATTGGTCTGTTTGGTCCAACGCTGACCCCTATCCCACCCACACGGACACCCACCC
>JAADYX010000308.1 GCA_010092885.1 Chloroflexota bacterium
CGCTGCCGTCGATCACAAACGGCTGGTTGAACTGGTAGGTGACCTCGCGCATCTCCCGCAGCACTGGCACGAATACGCCCAGCAGATTCCGCATCAGGTCGGACATGGCGTTGATGCGCACCGGCTGGCCCATCTCCTCACCGATCAGGCTGATGAACTGCTCGGTGGTCAGCGTTTCGGCGGCGGGCACGTGCCACGCGCGCCCGTGGGAGTCCGGGGCTTCGGCCACGTTGACCATCGCCCGCCCGAAATCCTCGATGTAGGTGTAGGTGTGCGGCTGGTCGGGTTTCCACAGCACGGAAGCCGGTTTGCCCTGCAGCAGAAAGCCAAACACGCGCTCCCCCATGTGGGATCCGGTCACGCCCGGCCCGAAGAAATCCGAGCCGCGCACCATCGCCGCACTGACGCGGCCCTGGTCGTGCGCCGCCTGTGTCTGCCTGGCGAGTTGGGCGCGGGTGCCGGGCTTGCCGGATTGGGCCCCGTAGGGCAGGTCCTCGCTGATGGGTCCATCGACCGGGCCGAACATATACAGGTTGTCGCCGAAGATGAACGCCGCCCCGGCGTGTTCGGCTGCCTCCAGGATCCCGGTGTGCAGCGGCGGGAAGGCCTCCACCCACTGTTCGTAGGGGGGCATGGCGCACTGGTACACAACCGCCGCCCCCTCGACGGCGGCCCGTGCGCTTTGCGGGTTGAGGGCATCGGCCCGGACCACCTCGACCCCGGCGGGCACAGCGGCTGTGCCGCTGCGGTTGACCACGCGCACAGGCCTTCCCCGGCGCACCAGCTCACGCATCACGGATTGGCCCAACGGCCCCGTGCCGAAGATCACGTGGGTATCACTCATGATTGAACTCCTGGATAGTCTGATGTTCTTAACAGCGCGCCCGATCGTAGCCGGAGTGCCGCCAAAACAACAACTAAGCGCGGCGCACCTTGTGACATACGTCGGGTTTGTTCCATACCAGTCAGGCCCACGATGGCGACTTCAACTGGCAGCCCGTCAACTACGAGAGCCCCGCCTCCGGCGCCTACGACCAGATCCGTGTGACTGTTGGGGCGCAAAGCGTGGACAACTGAAGCGACGATCCGTTCGCTGCCGGGGATTTTTCTGTGAACGTCTCTTGACTTCCTTAGAACAAACGTGCTACGATGAGGCTGTTCATTCTCACCCTGGAGGATCGTGATGACGCACGAGTTTACCCTGACACACACAGTCAACCGCCCGCCTGACGACGTGTTCTACGCCTTCACCAACAGCCCCATGCTGGCCGAGTGGTGGTGTGATTGGGCCTTCCTGGCTCCCCACCGGGCGGGCACATACTATATGTACTGGGAAAGCGGCTTCCACGCGATGGGCCAGTACACCGCCTTTGAGGAGCCAAACCGCCTCGCGTTCACCTGGTCGGATGGCGCATCGCCCGCCTGCCGCGCGGAGGTCTCGTTCAGTGCCACTGATGGCGGCACCCGCGTTGAGGTCACCTACGCGGATATCGACAACGAAGACCAGGCCGAACAGCTGCAGACGCACTGGCGTGACGGGCTGGAAAACCTGGCCTCCTGGCTGGAAGACGGCATCGATCTGCGGGCGGCCCGCCGCCCGATGCTGGGCGTGTTCATCGGCGGCCTGGCCCATGAGGATGAGCACGGCACGCCGCAGGGCGTTAACATCTCCGGAACATTGCCAGGGCTCAGCGCGGCAGCCGCCGGCCTACAAGCTGGCGATGTGTTGGTGGAAGTCGACGGCACCCCGCTGACCTCCATTGAGGATCTCGTCGGTACGGTGGGCAGCCACAGCGTGGGCGATAGTGTGAGCGTTGCCTACATGCGCGATGGCACCCGCCACACCGCTGAGATGGAGCTTAAGGCCCGCCAGCTCGCTGACATCCCGCGTGAGGCGGACCGGTTGGCCGATCAGCTGGCGGCGGTCTACGCGGAGGTGATGGCAGAACTCGACGGCGTGTTGGCGGGCCTTACCGACGAGCAGGCTGCGACCTTCACCGATGTTGAGGAGTGGAACATCCGGCAGATTCTCGGCCATCTGGTCGCCAATGAAAAGGACATGCAGAGCTTGATCAGCATGCGGGCGGGCGGCTTGGTGGAGAACTCTGGCTACAACAACAACTCCATGATCCGCATTGAGCCGGTGCTGGCCTTCAGCCCGACGGTAGAAGCGCTGCGCGAGCGCATCGCCCAGACCCAGGCGGAAACGGTGATCGCGGTGCGCAACCTCCCGGCGCAGTTCGTCGCGCGGCGTGGCAGCTACGACCGGCTCGGGCGTGATGTGCTGGAGGAGGCGGACGTCCACTACCGTGACCACATCGCCCAGATCGAACGGATCAAAGCGGCGCTGTGATGTCGGTGGCTGGATGCCAAAGCGAAATCGGGTACAATTCCGAAGACGATCGGTAAGCAAGGACCAACCACCTTATGAATGCACCGGATTGGCTCGACCGGGACGCCTATCCGTTTGAAGCGCACTACCTCGCCCTGCCCGAAGGCAGACTCCACTATGTGGATGAGGGCAGCGGCGAGGCCCTCCTGTTGATGCACGGCCTGCCCGTCTGGTCGTTTCTCTACCGGCATCTGATCCGGGCGCTGCGCACCAAGTACCGTCTGATCGCGCCCGATCATCTGGGGTTCGGCCTCTCGGATAAGCCCACCGGCTACAGCTACCGCCCACAGGAGCAGGCACGCACCATCGCCGCGCTGATCAACGACCTGGATCTGCGTGATATCACCGTGGTCGCGCACGATTTCGGCGGGCCGGTCGGCCTGGCCTATGCCCTGGACCAGCCGCAGAACGTCCGCCGGGTGATCGTCCTCAACACGTGGCTGTGGCCCCTACAGGATGATTTCCAGATGCGGCTGGCCGGCGGGTTCCTGGGCAGTCCGGTGGGCCGCCTGCTGCATATGTGGTTCAACTTTGAGGTCAACGCGGTGATGCCTTCGGCCTACGGCGACCGGTCCCGGCTGACGCGGGCCATCCATGACCAGTATCGCGGCCCCCTGCGCGATCCGGCTGCGCGGCGCGCCGTGTGGATCTACACGCGGGAACTGCTGCGCTCACGCGAGTGGTACGCCAGTCTGTGGGCCCGCCGTGAGGCGCTGCACCCTATCCCCGCGCTGCTGTTGTGGGGCCTCAAGGATCCGGTCTTTGGGCCGTCCTACCTGGAGCGCTGGCAGCGTGTGTTCGCCAACGTGCAAACGGTCACCTATCCGGAGACCGGGCACTACGTGCAGGAAGAGCAGGGCGCGGCACTGGCCCCCGTGATCGAAACGTTCATGGCCAGCACACCCTGACAACCCCCAACCGGCGGATTGCCCGGCTGTATGCCCGGTCTATGCCGGTGTATCGGCCTGCCGCGTTGGATCCAGCGCCTGATAGTCGCCGGTGCGCAGGTGGCAGGCGGCAAAGTGGCCCGGTTCGCCGGGGACTTCACGCATGGGGGGCACGATCTCCTTGCACACGTCCTGCGCGATAGGGCAGCGTGTGTGGAAGCGGCAGCCGCTTGGCGGGTTGATCGGGTTGGGGATCTCGCCGCGGATGGGTGGCTCATCGGTGCGGGTGGCCGGGTCCGGGATGGGCACAGCAGCCAACAGCGCCCGCGTGTAGGGGTGCTGCGGATTCCCGTAGACGTGCTCCAGATCGCCGATCTCGACCATTTTGCCCAGGTACATGATCGCGATGCGATCGCAGATGTACTTGGCCGTGGCCAGATCGTGCGTGATGAACAGGTACGTGAGGTTGAACTCCGCCTTGAGCTCCTTCATCAGATCCAACAGCACCACGCGCACGCTGACATCTGCCATGGCGATGGGCTCATCGGCCACGATGAGGTCCGGCTGTGTGATCAGGGCGCGGGCGATCACGGCACGCTGCCGCTGCCCGCCGGAAAGCTGGTGCGGGAATTTATCGTAGAGGGCGCGGGCCGGGGTCAGCCCGACACGCTCCATGATGTCGAGCACGGCGGCCTCGATGGCATCCGCGTCATCGTTGATGTGGAC
>JAADYX010000309.1 GCA_010092885.1 Chloroflexota bacterium
AGATGTGTATAAGAGACAGCCTCGGTGTCGAGTTGGGCGCGCACATCGCCCAGCTGCTCGGCCCGATCCAGCGCCCGGTTGAGCTGCTGCACGGCGGCCTCGTAGTTCTGTTCCGCGGCTAACTCGTCGGCGAACTCCGTCAGCAGATCGATGGTGCGGCGCGCGTTGCCGGAGTCCTCCGCGATCTTGAGCCGGTACTCGTAGACTTCCAGCACTTTGTCACGCAGATCGAGCTTGCGATAGATGGCAACCAGGTCGTCAAGGGCGGTGGCTTCCAGGCGGGGATC
The DNA here is from genome assembly GCA_010092885.1 of Chloroflexota bacterium. Lineage (GTDB taxonomy): Bacteria > Chloroflexota > Anaerolineae > Aggregatilineales > UBA3940 > TC-195. The sequence goes on from JAADYX010000309.1 coordinate 288, forward strand.
GCTGGCTTTGCGGGCCGCCATGAAGGCCTCCTGCAGGGCCTCACGCGCCGCCTCGAAGTTGCGGGCGTCCGTCTCGATGCGGCCCTTCAGGCCGTAGGCGCGGGCCACGCGGGCCGGATCGTCAGCACCGGCGGCGGCCTCGTCGGCCAGTTCACGGGCGCGGGTGATCTTGCCCGCCGCGTAGGCGGCCTCACCCACATCTAGCATGATGTCGCGTGTGGTGGCGTGGTCATCGGTGCGGCGGGCGGCGCTGAGGGCGCGCTCGCCCCACAACAGCGGATCCTTGAGGGCGGCCATGCCGCGCGCGGCACGGGTCTCCAGATCCGGCAGGTCGAGGTCCGCGGCGATATTCAGGGCGCGGTCGTAGCAGTCGATGGCGCGGCGGCGCTCATCGAGCTGCGCGTTGGCCCGCCCCAGGATCACGAGCGCATCGCCCAAGCAGATGCGATCTGCCGTGGCGAAACACGCTTTGATGGCCTCCTGCGCGAGGCCAGCGGCGCGCTGTGCCTCGCCTGTTTGCAGGGCGGTTTGGGCCTGGGCTAAGGTTTGCTGTACGGCTGTCTGCTGCATGGTGGTCGGCTCCCCCTTGTTGTGTGATGAACAAACGATGAGAGCACACGCCTGAGCGAGAAGGTGACCTGAACACGTCAGGTCACCAACTTAAGGGAGTCTCCAAACCAGCCAAGCACAATCACTACGTGCAGTATACCAGATCGGCGCGGAGCCGCGTGTGGCCCGATGGTACTGGTAAGCCCTGCGGTGGGGGGTCTGCCTGGGTGGAGCAGCATAATCGCAGGCCAGCATGTCGCGTCGATCAGGGGACGGCGACGAACTCGATCTCGATGGTGAGCTCGTCGGCCACAAAGCTGACCTGTGGCGGCTGCGGCACCGTGATGCCGTAGTCGGCGTACATGATCACCGTGCTGAAGAAGCCCTCAATGCGCTCTTCCGATACGGGTGTGACGGTGCCCTCAAACGTGACCGGGTTGGTCGTGTTGTGCACGGTCAGGTCCCCGCTGATGGTGGCTGGGTAGCTTTCCCCGAGCGCGATGGTTTCCGGCAGGCCCTCGATGGCGGTGGGCACAAACGTGATAGTCTGGTTGGCGGGATCGTCGGTTTCAAGGATCCAGCGGCGGATCGCGCCATTGCGGTTGTTATTGTCCGTGACGAAGGTCGTGGCATCAATGGTGATGGTCTCGATCAGGGTGGCGGCGGGGTTGGCGAAATCCGGTATGAGGCCGCCCGTGATGGCGCTGGTCGTGCCGAGCACCTCGATATCGCTGCCGAGCAGGGTCTCGGCAATCCGGAACCGCGCCTCCGATTGGGCCGGGTCAATCGTGAAGGCGGTGGTGTTCACCGTCTCGGATTCCGGTTCCGTCTCGGGCTGCGGCTCAACGGTCGGGTCGGCCTCGGGTTGGGCTTCGGGTTCGTCGGCGGGCGCTTCCGGCTGGGTCGGGATGGGCTCAACCGCCTCTGTAGTGGGCGCGGAGGTGCCGCAGGCCGCCAGCAGCACAGCGATCAGCAGCACCAGTACACTGGTGATCCGGGTCATCGAACTGTCTCCTCCTAGGATGATACGTTCTGCCGGATCATACAGAGTGCGCCGGGCAAATGCTCACACGCGCGTAGTCCAAAGGGGCTACTCAGCCAGATACGCCGCCACGACGTGATCGTACACCGCAAACAGGTCCATCTGTGAGCCGCGCTGCCACGCCGCCCGGAAGGCCTCCTCGCCCATCTCCGCCCTGAGCCGGTCGCGCAGCTCGAGCAGCAGGGGTGTGAACTCCGTTTCCGCGCTAATGGTAGCGCCTGTGGCGTACACCAGCCCGAAGATCTCCACCGCGCGCTCCGCTTCGCCATTGGCAGCCACCAGCGGCGTAAGGCTCCGCAGCACCATGCTCTTGACCAGCGTACTGCGGGGCGGTGCAAGTTTGACCACCTGGCGTATGTCGGCTTTGGCCGCCTCATAGCGCCCGCGCGTGCTGGCCGCCAGCGACCGCTGAAGCATCGCCGGGACGGTCACCTGCGGATCGTTGAGGCCCAGCGCGAGCTGTTTGGTGGTCCACACTTCGGATTGGGCGTTGTCACCTTCAGACAGGGCCAGCCCGCTAAGAGCCCCATAGGCCATCGCCCGGGTCCGGTCGTGGTTCAGGCGGTCGCCCAGTGCCAGGCATTCCAGAGCCAGAGCTCGCGATTTCTCCAGCTCGCCGAGCAGCAGATACACATTGGCCAGGTTGCCTATCGGGAAGGCCCTGCGCAGCTGATCGCCGGTGCGGTTCGCCATCGCGATCGCCTCTTCATAATAGGCAGCGGCTTTCGCCTGATTGCGCCGGATGTTTTCCAGGGAGCCCAGATTGTTGAGCGATGCCGACAGCCCGTACAGGTCGCCCTGCTCGCGCCGCAGGGTGACGGCTTTCTGGCTCCACTCGCGGCTCTGATCGATCTGCCCGAGGATGTGGTAAGCAAAGCCGATATCGTGTGAGAGGGTCGCCTGGAAATACGGATCACTGGCCAAACCCAGCGCAGTCTGGTAGCTGGCGAACCCGGCCTGCGCATCGCCGTTGAGATGGTGGAACAGCCCCAGCGCGCGATGGGCCAGCATGGCAAGATAGGTGTCGTCATGCTCTTCGGCAAGCACGATGGCCTCGCGGAAGATGGCGGCGCGGGCGGCGGTCAGGGTGCGGCCCAACGTATCGATCAGATCGTGGTGTACGGCGGCATAGGCCCACAGCAGGCGGTCATCGCTGGCACGCGCTTCAGCGGCGGCCAGCATCGCGCGCGCATCCTCAAAGCGGCTGCGCATCGGGTTGAACAGCCACAGCGCAGGGATGGCTTCCCGCAGCAGGTCATGCAGGCCGGTGTTCAGCGCCCACTGCCACGCGGTGCGCACGTTCTCAAAGTCGATCTCGATGTCCGCAGCCGCCCCCACCTGATCAGCGCCCTTCAGTTCGCCGGCACGGGCGGCCAGCGCCTTGAGGTAGTAGGCCGCGTGCGCCGCCCGGATCGTGCTGGCCTGGCCCTGCTGGTCGAGGTGTTCGGCGGCCAGCTGGCGCAGCAGCTCATGGATCTCAAAGCGGCCCGAGGTGGGGTTGCGCCCCAGCAGGGATTTGTTCGCCAGCGTGGTGAGCATGCGCAGGCTGGCCCCAGCGACCTGCTTCGCCGCGCGGTAGGTGCAGCTGCCCCGGAACACCGAGAGCCGCGCGAACGCATCGCGCTCGGCTTCACTGAGCAGGTTCCACGAGTAATCAAACGTGGCGCGGATGCTGCGCTGGCGATCCGGCAGGTCGGTGATCTCGGTTTCTAAAAAGTCCAGGCTCTCCCCGATCTCCGCGGCGATGTCGGCCAGCGGCAGCGTATCGACCCAACCCGCCGCCAGAATGATGCCCAGCGGCGTGCCCCGCACCAACCGGCAGATGCGCGCCAGATAGTCCAGATCCTCGGCCTCCAGCTCAAAGTCGATGCGGGCGCGCTGCGCGGCCTGCATGAACAGCTTCACCGCGGAGTACTGGAGTGCGTCGGCGGGCGTTTCCCACGTGGGGAAATCCATGCCGCCGAGCGTAAACACGGACTCGCCGGTCAGGTTGAGCTGCTCGCGGGAGGTGGTCAGCAGTTTGACGTTGGGCGCTGCCTTCAGGATGGCGTTGGCCAGCTGCCGCCCCGCCAGGATGTGCTCGAAGTTATCCAGGATGAGCAGCATCTGCTTGTTGGCCAGGAACATCACGATCTGCTCGGCGGGTGCGCCTTCCCGCATGAACGGATAACCGACCACCTCCCCGATGGCGTGCGGGATGTTGGCGGCATCGGTGAGTGGGGCCAGCTCAATCAGGTAGACGCCGTCGGTATACGTTCCCAGGCGGGTGCGCGCCGCTTCTATCGCCAGGCGGGTCTTGCCCATGCCGCCCGGCCCGTGCAGCGTGATCAGGCGCACGCCGTCGTCGGCCAGCAGCCGCTGTAGTTCGGCCAGTTCGGCGGTGCGGCCCACGAAAGGGGTGGTCTGGTGCGGCAGGTTGTGGCCCACCTGCTCGCTGGTGGGGGTGGCGAACATCGCCGTGGTCTCCGGCTCGGTGAGGGCGGCGGCGGGCCTCAAGGGTGTGCCCTTGAGCAGCGCCTCGATCTCCGCGCCCACCAGCCGCACCGAGGGGATGCGCCCGTCGCGCTGTTTGGTCAGCATGCGGTACAGCAGGTCGTTGAGCCCATCGGGGATGTCCGGGCGCAGGTCCTGCGGATCGGGGAAGGTGTTCTTGAGGATCTCCACGATGAGCGCGCCGGGGCTGCTGGCCGTGAAGGGGCGCTGCCCGGTCAGCATCTCATAGAGCACCACACCAAACGCCCAGATATCCGCGCGGCCATCCAGAGGGAGGCCCATGCAGCCTTCCGGGCTGAGGTAGGCGTACGTCCCGAGTACCATGCCGGTCGCGGTGGGGCTGTCCTCCGCCTGGGCAAAGCGCGCAATGCCGAAGTCGGTGAGCTTGGGCACGGCGTCCGGCGTCATCAGGATGTTGGCGGGCTTGATATCGCGGTGGATGATCGCCAGATAATGCGAGCGGGTCAGCGCGTCGGCCAGCTGGATCGCGATATCCAGGGCGGTATCGATGGGCATGGCCGGGTGCTGCTGGATGAACTCACGCAGTGTGCCACCGGGCACGTACTCCATGACGATCAGGTGCTCGCTGCCCTGCGTGACGGCATCGAGCATCTTGACGATGTTGGGGTGGTCCAGCCGGCGCAGGGCCTCCCCCTCCCGGATGAAGCGCTCCAAGGCGGTTGGGTCGCGCTCCACCAGGGATGCCTTCAGCCGTTTGATGGCGACTGTGTCGCCGGTCTGCGTGTCCGTGCCCCGGTAGACCTCGCCCATCGCGCCCGCGCCCAACAGATCGCCGCGCTCGTATCGTGCGGTCATGCCGCTGCTCCTCCCTGTGTATTCAGCACGCCTCTGATGATAGCACACCGCGCCGATTCGCGGGTGGGGTAATCTCACCGGGCCAGCCATGCCTCCCGGCTGAAGGCCCCCAGCGCGGCGACGGCGGCCTGCCCCAGCGTAGGTGGTGCGATGAGAGTGCAGCTTTCCGCCAGCGGCTCACCGGTCAGCAGCAGGGCGGGGTCTTCCACGCGGATCCCGCTCTCAGCGTCCACGCGCAGGGTGGGGTTGCGCCAGCCGGCGGGCAGGGTGCCTGCCAGCTCAAGGGTCATGGACCCGGCCGGCAGGGTCACCACACAGCTGAGCGCCTCATCCGGGCGGCTGGCCGGGAACACCCGCAGCGTGACCACAGCCTCCTCACTGCGCGGATTGTCCACCCGGACCGCGGCCCGCACCCCGGAGTCAGCGGGGGGTACCACCGGCACGATCCAGCGGGAGGTCCCCCCGCCCGTGCGGCGGCTGACCGCCGGCGTGATCAGGTTGGTGTCCGTCGGGGCGGTGGGCAGCACGTCCGTGGCGACATCGATGCGGCTGTCGAAATCATCGTCGATCCACAGCCAGACCGGCCCCCACGGGTTGATGATGCAGTCGGGCTGGCAGTCCTCGTAGAGGGGCAGGTCGCCCTCGATCCAGTTGACCTCAAAATGCAGATGGGTGTTGCCGCCGTCGGCCTCCACGAAGCCGATCACCTGCCCTTCGACGACCGGCATGCCGCGCGTGACGGTCACCTCCGGCGCGAGGTGCAGGTAGCGCGACCCCCACTCGAAGTACAGGCCGTCATCCAACAGGCGGCGGTGATGGATGCGCACGGAATACCCGTCGTCTGCGGTGGGCATCACCTCGACCACCTCGCCGCCGGCGGTCGCGTAGACGGGCGCGTAGGGCGGCGTGGCGATATCCGTGCCGCGGTGGTTGCGGTAGCAGGCCACCCAGTTGTTGCCGCGGCTGGCCTGCTGCCAGTCCGGGTCGGCGGGGCGGTCGGCGTCGCGCCACACCCCCAGCGACTGATCGTAGCCGCGCTGCCAGTACGGCGGGCAGGTGGCATCCGGCACAAAGCCCAGATGCGCCCACGTCCATGGCGCATCGGGATAGGCCGTAATGCCCAGATGGTCGCCGTCAACGGGCCAGGCGTTCAGGTTCACATAGCGATCATAGGCGCTGGCCGGGCGGGCCAGGGTGAAACTCAGGATAAGCAGGGGGATGAACAGGCGCTTCATGCCGGGGAGTATACCCCACCCGGCCTGACGCAAGCCCTACGCGCTGCCGTTGTCTTGCGGGCGGCTGGCCTCCTCACGGATGGTCTCCATGTCGGTGGGCGTCAGCCGGACGGATCCGCTGTGGGCGTCGAGTTCGGCGGAAGGCTGCTCACCATCCAACAGCCAGAACTGCACCACCGGGCCGAGGGACAGGGTCAGCGTCTCAAACTCGGACTGCAGCGCGCTGCCTGCCTCAAGCTGCTCAAGGGCACGGCGCAGCACCCGGTCGATGAGGGCGGCGGTTGTCGTGTTATACTGGTCAGCGACCGCGGCCAACCGCGAGATGATGGCGGGATCGATGGTCACCATAGTGTACTCCTTCTCGTGTCCCGCCGGAAGGCAGGTCAAAAGCGTTGGTCTGATTTTAGCAGAATCGGCCCGCAAGTTGTTAACGCGTTGTAAACTTGCTGCGAATCGGGCACAATCGTGGGCAAATCGTAGAGGAGACGACGACCGATGACTCAGAACCACAGTGATCAAACCGAAGAGGCGGCCGCCAACCGGCTGGCTGAGCTGAGCATCAAGCGGGACCGCACCCTGGCCGATCTGGATGCGCTGCACGCCGCCGAACGCGCCACCCGGCGCGCCATCGAGGCCTTCGCCCCCCGGCTGGAGGAAGAGCTGGACGGCTTCAGCGACCGGCTGACCGGGGCCGGGGAGGGCCGGGACCGGGTGCTCAACGAGTGGCAGGCAGCCCTCACCGACCAGACGGCGGCCTTCCGTGACCTGCTGCAGGAGTGGGACCGCGTCAAGACGCAGGAGAACATCCTGGTGCAGATGCTCATCGAACTGGAACGGCAGATCGACCAGGTGAGCCGCCAGCTGGAATAGGCCGTGCACGTCCCCCACCGGCACCCCTTTGCACTGAAGGCAGTGGTCACGCCTCGGCCACTGCCGTTGGTCGCTGCCCACACGGGCAGGGCCCGCACTTCGCAATCGCCAAACCCCGCCCCAGACCGGTACAATAGCCCCCAGCGACCAACTGACCAGGGCCATCCATGAATAAAGTCCGCGCGTTTGGCGGGATCGTGTACCCGCTGCTCAGCCGCATCACCGAAGCGACCCGCATCCATGAGCGGGCCGTAGCGCTTGCTGCCTGGGCCCAGCGCAAACCGGAGCGGCTGGCGCGCATGGCGGCGCTGGGCACCGTGCGCGGCGGAGTCCCCCGCGGGCAGCGGCTGCACGTGCGCGCGGGCGGGGTCGACCTGGCCAACCCGCTGATCCTGCCTGCCGGGTTCGACAAGGACGCGCGCGGCATGGCCACCCTGCACGCCCTCGGATTCGCCTCGGTGGTGGTGGGCACCGTCCTGCCGGAGCCGCAGCGCGGCAACCCGCCGCCGACCATCTTCCGGCCTGCGCCGGGCGTGGTGCTCAACCG
>JAADYX010000310.1 GCA_010092885.1 Chloroflexota bacterium
CGCCACCCAGGCGGGCCTGCGGCCCATCACGGCCCGGCCCTGTGCCGCTTTTCCCATCTACCACTCCCCCCCCCCCCCACCAGGCGGGCGGGCCGCCGCCGCGCGGCCCTCGCTTCTTTTTCGCTAGCCGCCGGTGATCTGAGCGGAGGGCAGCGCATCCAACGCATCAATGCCGCCGAATGCCTTCTGGTAGATATCGGAGACGGGCCGTCCGTCGGCCGAACGCCCGTCGAGCAGCTCCGTCCGGGTGATCCAGCGCGTGTTGGTATCCAGGTGGAAGGCCACGGCCATGCGCACCACCCGGTAGAACCGGAACCCGTAGGCGGTCAGCAGGCCGTAGGTAGCGCTTAGATCCTGTTCCTCAAAGCGGAAGGGCAGCAGCTCAAGGCTCAGGACGGAGTCATCCGGCACCGCAGACAGCCGCAGCTCCTCGAAGAACTCGCGGCGCAGGGCAGCCTCCGGGGAAAGGTCATCATCGTCGATCTTGCCGCCTACCGGCTGGAAGCGCTGCGCGTAGCGGTCGTATTCCATCAGGTAGGCGTCTTCGCCGTCCACCGTGCGCTTGAACACAGCTTCCACAGCTTCGGCTGCGCGGGCCGGTGTGGCCTGCGGATAGGCCGCCTGCCGGGCCCCGTCGATCCAGCGCAGCACATCGGCACCATGCAGGCCGGGTGCATCCAGATCGGACCAGTCAACGTGCATGGCCTGGCCATCCCCAAGATGGGCCCGCAGCACATCCAACAGATAGCCCGAGACGCGCCCCGTAGGCCGCCCGGACTCGTCAACGACGGCCATCAGGTGCAGCAGGTCACGCACCCCCTGTGTGTACGGATCGGAGGCTTCAGCCAGCCTGGTGAGCGCTTTATGCAGTGCTTCGTTCATCGTGGATCTCCTCAACTGCTAAACCGCCTTCGATTGTACACCATCTCTGCCTTTTGGCGATCCGCACTGTGCACCAAGTACAATGCAGCGCGATATGCTAAGGATGAACCTTATGAGATTTTGGCCCTGCTTTCTCCTGACTGCCCTGCTTGCCGCGTGCTCAGCCGGGGCGGATGCGGACGGCACCCAGAGTGCCGCCGACCTGCAGCCTACCTTCGACGCGCGTTTCACCGAGATCGCGCTGACAGGCGTGCCCGGTCAGGACGATCCCGATCTGGCGGCGACGCTGGCCACGCCGCTCAGCGAGGTGGACTTTGAGAACGAGGTCGATCAGCGCGGTGCGGGCCCGGAGCGCACCCCGACCAGCCCACCCACCGCCGCAAACAGCGGGCCCGGCACGACCGGTTCCGGCGGGGTGAACCCGGGAGGCAATGTGCTGCCACCGGCAACGCCCGCCGGGAATGTTCCGGGGGAACGCGACGGCGGGGATGGCTACGCGACCAGCTTCAGCGCGACCATCAGCTATGGCGAGACCGTCAACGGGCAGCTGCCCACAGACATCGAAGCGCACAACTGGAACTTCACCGGCAGCGCGGGCGACTCGATCACCATCCGGGTTGAGGGCGACTCCACCAGCGATCCGCGCGTCAAGCTGATCGGGCCGGAGGGCTTCGTGCTGGTCGAGCGCGATGGCAGCGGCGTCGGCGGCAGTGAAACCATCTCCCTGACCCTGAACAGCAGCGGCCTGCACACCATCCGCATCGATATGTGGGAACCGGGTGGGTATACGCTCACACTCACCACCAACTAGCGGTAGACTGCCGACCAACACAGAAAAGAAGAGGATGCCATGCGCCTGACAATTCTGCTCGTGCTCGTCACGATGGTCCTCGTAGGCACGGCCTGCGGCGGACAGCCAGCACCCACAGCGGAACCTGCGGCCGCTGAACCGACCGCTGAACCATCCGATGCTGCAGCTGAGTCGCCGACACAGGGCGATACCCCCGAACCCACCGACACCGAAGAATCAGCGGAAGACGACGCGGATCCAACCGCGACACCGACCGGCGAGCAAGCCACCGAAGCTGCCGACGCCACAGCCACGCTGCCCATTCCCCAACCGGATGTCGAGGAACCCACCATTGATATCCCGGCGTCGATCACGGCCGGGGCACCCTCCCTCGGTGAGGTGCCAGGCGTACAGTACAGCGGTAATTCGGTTTCACAGTACGCCCAGAGCGCCACAGCCAGCAGCGGGCAGGCCTTCCAGGCGGCTGGCCTGCCGAACACAACCACCTGCGGGGATCGGCCAACGGCCTGGTCAAGTGGTACACCGGGCGGCACAGCCACACTGACTCTGGTGTTCGGGCTGCCAGTCACGCCCACCGAACTGCGCATCATCGAGACGTTCAATCCGGGTGCGGTCGTGCGGGTCGATGTGCTCACCATCGGCGGTGCAGCGACTACCGTCTACGAGGCAGCACCCACATCCGTCGGTGAATGCCCCCGCACCCTCAGTGTGCCGGTGACCGGTGTGAATGTCGTCATCAACGGGGCCGTCATCACGATAGACCAGTCGGCTTCCGGCGGGCTGTCGCAGATCGATGCGGTGCAGCTGATCGGCACGCAGCCATGAGCCGGCATATCCTGGCGGTGGCTGCCGTTGTGCTGCTTGTCGTCGGATGCGCCGCCCCGAACCCCTTCCCGGATGGCTACGAGACGC
>JAADYX010000037.1 GCA_010092885.1 Chloroflexota bacterium
CACGGAAGGGTTGCCCGCACCCCTGCGGCTGGCCGGATTCGGGCTGGCTCTGCTGTCTGTGTGGTTGGTCTCACGCACTAACAGCACCATCTACCTGCGTGAGCTGGCCCTGCCCGTTGCCGCCGGGATCGGGTTCGGTGCCTTCCTGACGCTGCTGGCATTCGCCAGCGAGCGGGCTGTCTTCTGGCCGCTGGTGGCTGCGCGGGTAGCCTCATCAAGCGTGTTGATCCCTCTCGCACTGGCGACGAGCAGCCTGCACGCTGAACGGGTTCGGCTGCCGCTCATCGCGGTAACAGGTCTTCTGGATGCGGGTGGCAATGCGCTGTATGCGCTTGCCGCACAGTTCGGACGGTTGGATATCGCTGCGGTGCTCAGTTCGCTCTACCCGGCAGGTACTGTGCTGCTTGCACGGCTCATCCTGAAAGAAGACATGAGCCGCGCCCAGTGGATCGGGTTGGGCGCGGCACTGTTGGCTATTGGATTGATCACGGTCGGCGGTTGATCAGACCTGGCGCTGGTAGAAAGCAGCCCGTTCGGCTTCCAGCTCCTTTTTGAGCGTGAGGGCGGAAATGATCGGCACGGCAAGTTGGGCGGCCAACAAGGGTGGGATAAGGCACAAACCAATAATGACGGTCGACAAGATAAAGGTGACTATCCACGCCCCGGCGAGCAGCACCACGTAGATGACCAGCCGCAGGATGCCATCCTGTGTGCGTCCGGATACCAGATATCCGATCCCCAGAAAGCCCAAGAAACCAAGCAGTTCCAACCAAGCTATATTGGGATCAGGCGGTGTATAGGGAATAGCCACTTGTGGAGCAACAGGCTGTGCGGGCTGGATCTGCGCTGGTTTGGGCTGCTTTTCTGGCGGTGGCTTCGGGGTTTTCACACGCTCAAAGTTGAGTTCCACCTGGCCGCCCTCCAATTCTTTGGAAGAGGCCAAAGCCCATCCCTTCCCTTTCATGTCATCAATTGTCGCACGAACATCATCTGCTGCAACAGTCATACTCCGCGTATCATCGGCCATGTTGATAACTCCCATCGAGACAATAATGATAGCTCAGTATAAAGCGTTCTGGAGACCAAGCCCCCCTGAGCCGGACTAAAGGGGCAGCGTAAACCGGAATGTCGTGCCGACGCCGGCCTCGCTCTCCACATCGATCTCGCCGCCATGGAACTCGACCACACGCTTGGCCACAGGCAGACCGAGGCCTGTGCCCTGCGAATATCCTTCTGAGTCCGCCACCCGGTAGAACTTATCGAAGATGTGCGGAAGGTCCCTCTCCGCGATGCCCAGCCCGGTATCGGCCACAGCGATCTCCACCCCGCGTTCGATGGGGCGCGCACGCACTGTCACGGAACCCTCCGGGCGATTGTACTTGATCGCATTGGTCAACAGGTTGAGCAGCACCTGCTTGAGCTTCTCCCGGTCGCCGCGAATGATGGGCAGCTGGTCGGCATCGAATTCCTCAATCAGGGTGATGTTGGCATCTTCTGCCTGCGGCTCAACGGTTGACATCGCCTCGCGCAGCATGGCCGCAACGGGCAGATCTTCGCGATTAAGGCGCGCACGGCCAGATTCAAGCCGTGCTAGGTCAAGGAATTCAGTTGTCAGGCGGGCCAGCCGGTCGGTCTCGTTAGCAACAGTATCGAACATCTCGTCGCGCTTTTGCTCGCTGATCTCCGGGCGACGCAGAATATGCGTTGTTGCTTTGATGGCAGCCAACGGTGTGCGCAGCTCATGCACCATCTCCGCGATCAGGTCGCTCTGCGCAAACAGACGCGCGTTCTCAATGGCGATGGCGGCCTGCGCGGCAAGCGTGTGCAGGGTGCTCAGGTCCTCATCCGTGTAATGGGCCCCGCCCGCTTTGTTGAGGGCTTCCATGCACCCGATCACCCGATCCCGCGTGGACATCGGCACGGCGATCAGTTCGCGCGTCGTGATCTGGGTTTGCTCGTCGACACCCTTGTAGAAACGCGGATCGTTGGCGGCATCGTCCAGCACAAGCGGCTGGTTGTTCGTCACCACCCACCCGGCGATGCTGCCCTCAAGCGGCACTTCGATCCCGTAGACGGTGTAACCGGTGGGATCCATAGCGGCTTCAAAGTGCAGGGTGCCCGTGCGGCGGTCCACCAACAGAATAGACGAGGCTTCCGAGTTGGTCAGGTCGGCAGCAGCAAAGACGATCTGCTCCAGCAGGACGCTCAGGTCGAGCGTGGAGCTCAGCTTACGGCTGATCTCCATCAGGCGTTCGTAGCGGAATAACGCGCGCGCATACCGCTGGATCAAGGCCGTGGGGTCATCGGAGAACGGCTCAGTCTGAATCATGGACCTTATCCTCAACCATATCAACAATAAATGGTAAAATGCGGGCCACATCGGTGTGGAGGACCACATCGGCGCGGTGGTCGATGTACGTCTGCTCGAAGTTGACCACTATCAGCCGGGCCCCATGCGCCAACGCAACCTCCGGCATGTTCGAGACGGGTGCAACTTCCAACGATGACCCCGCAACGATCATGAGATCACAGGTGCGCGCGGCCCGCAGAGCTGCATCTAATTGCTGGTAAGGGAGTGCTTCCCCAAACAGCACCACATCTGGCTTGATCATACCACCGTCTTGAGGGCAGCGCGGAATTTCGCCGGTGCGGATGAAGTCGTCCACGAAGTCAGTCATCGCGTAGGTGGTGTAACAGGTACAGCACGTCCCCTTGGCCATTGACCCATGCACTTCATGAACAGTCTGTGAGCCGGCGCGGGTATGCAGCATATCGATGTTCTGCGTGATGATGGCCTGGACATGCCCCAACCGTTCAAGACGGGCGAGTGCTTCATGCGCGGGATTGGGTTGTGCCTTAAGCAGCACGTCGGCGACGGGGCGTATCCATTCAAAAAAGGCTTCCGGGTGCTGACGGAAGCCGAACATCGAGGCGACTACGTGCGGGTCAGCATTGGACCACAAGCCCGAACCAGGACTGCGAAAGTCCGGGATGCCGCTTGGCGTACTGATCCCTGCTCCGGTCAATACTACCGTGTGACGGGCATTTCGGATCAGGGCAGCGGCCTTGTTGATCATTCGTCTGGTTCCCGGCTGGCCAGGATAGCCTTAATGCGTGCAGTCAGGTCAGCGGGGTGAACGGGCTTGGTCAGGTAGTCATCCACACCCGCCTCAAAGCCTTCCACCTTATCATCCACCATGCCTCGTGCGGTGAACATCACCACGGCGATCTCAGCAGTGCGAGGTTCGGCACGCAGCTGGCGGGTGACCGCGATGCCATCCATGCCGGGCATCATCAAGTCAAGGAGAATGAGATCGACGTCATGCTGCATCGTCAATTCAAGCGCCTCTTGCCCGCTGGAGGCTTCAATTACCGTATAGCCCTGGCGCAGCAACACCAGCGCGATCAGCTTGCGCGCCTGAGTTTCGTCATCAACAACGAGGATGGTCTTACCCGCCATATCCGTAGGCTTTGTGTTAAGGGTCAATCGCAATTGGAAGTGTAGCAGAAATAGGATAGGGGGTCAAAGGGGGGTGCACAGGGACCGGGGCCGTGGTACTGTATGGACTATGTCCAAGAATGCCATCCTCAAAGCCCAATCTCTAATGCGCGTGGGCCGCAGCGATGATGCACACCGCCTGCTGCGCGAGCTGCTTAACCACAACCCGGACTACCTGCCGGGCTGGCAGCTGATGGTCCGGGTGGCGCGCAGCCGTGAGGAGGCCGTCTTCTGTTTGGAGAACATCTTGCGGCTGAAGCCCGGCGATCCGTGGGCGGTTAACCAGCTCCTCCGGCTGCGCGATGAAGAACAGGTTGACTACGTGCGCCGGCCGCTGACGCCGTCCACATCAGCGCTCGATGCCGAAGAGGAATCCGATACCGGATCATCAGGTGATTCACCAATCCGGATACGCTCCTACCTGGATCTACCTGACGATGACGACGGGCTCGTCGGCTGGGAAGAGGACGCCCCCCCGGATGTTGAACCCCATGAACCCGAGCCTGCTGAGCCGACGGTGATCGTCGTGGAAGCACCCGAGCTGGTCGCGATGGAGGCCGCCGTTGAGCAAGAACCGCCTATCGCGGAGCCTGAACCACCTCCGAGCCCCCCAGAACATCATGAACGGCGCAGCCCCTTCCCGATCATCATAGGCGTGATCGCCGGCATGGCGCTGGTGGCGGCTGTGTTGGTTGGCATCGGGTTCTCGAACCAGCCTGATGTGCCCCGAGTGATGCCCGTCAGTGATGCACACCGCACCGTGTACGAGGCGATCATCGAGCGTGGCCAGACAACTAGCAGCGAGATAAACGGTCTTTATGATGCCCATAACTATCTGCTGACCGTTGAGGCCCCTGATACGATTGTGGTCACCGTCAGCGGTGTGGACGGGGCCAATCCCGAGGTCTACCTGTACGCTGCTGATGGCGAGACCATCCTCGGCTACGACGATGACAGCGCAGGCGGGCAGGATGCCCAGCTCACCGGCGAACTGCCCATCGCGGGGACTTATATCATTCGGGTGCGGATGTGGGAACCCGGCAGTTATGTGCTGCGGGTGGAGTCGCCCTAACGGTCCCTATTGGTCGGTCCACAGGGCGATGCCCCGCCCAAAGGCCACGCCTTCGATAAAGCCGCGCGCTCGTTCGGTCAGCGGGTAGGCGCCACTGAGGTAGGCCCAGAAGTCCGGACTGTGATTGGGGTATTTGCGGTGTGCCAGCTCATGGGCAACCACATAGTCGATCACCCAATCAGGCCAGTTCTTGATCTTGTCGCTGATGCGGATATGGCCATCGGTCGGCCCGCCGTTGGTGCAGCTGCCCAGCCGCGTCTTCATGTTGCTCACCCAGCGGATCGCTGCCCACTCGATCTCACCATCAAAGTAATGCTCGTTGACGCGCTCAGCGCGCGCCTGCAGGTCGGCATCGGTGCGGCGGGCAGCGCGTTCAGCGCGTTCGGCAGCCTGTTTTTCCACCTGTTTAAGCACGTCATTGAGCAGATTTTTCACCTGGCGTTCGGGGGTGCGGTTGGGCACACGCAGCAGGATGACCCCGTCCGTCTGTCGCTCCCAGCGGGCGGACTTCTTCAGGCGGCCATCCCGCCGGACGTGGAAGGTTACCGTAGAGCCGGATGTGTCGTCGAGAGTGTAGGTCTTCATAGCAGGCCGTCTGCGGGCTCAATGTGCTTGCTCTTCATTATAGCGAACGTGTCAAGCAGGCAGCACGTGCAGCGGTTAAGCATTGGTGTGGATGCCGTTAATCCTGTAGTTGGCGTACGACCACGGCGATGAACACCCCTTCCGCGGGAAGCAGCCTCTTGCGCAGCATGCAGTGACCGTGTCAAACAGGCAGCGTGAAGATAAACTTGGTCCCGATACCGTCGTCGCCCTCATCCACCCATATCTCGCCGCCATGAGCCAGCACGGCTGACCGGCAGAATGCCAGCCCCAACCCAAACCCGCGCTTGTCCTTGCCGCCTTCGGTTTGAGCAAAGCGCGCAAACACGCGCTCGCGTTCGTCGTCGGGAATGCCCGGCCCGGTATCATTGACCTCAAACACGACGAACTCTTCCACCGGATAGGCGCGCAGCGTGACCGTTCCGCCGGGCGGGGTGAACTTGAAGGCATTGTCCAGCAGATTGCTAAGGACACGGTCGATGCGGTTGGCATCAATCACGAGATCAGGCAGGTCAGGATCTGGTTCGACGATAAGCTCAACTGTGCGGCCCAATGCCGCCGCTGCAAAGCGCGTCTTGACATCAGCCAGCAGGGCCATGATATCCGCGCGGCTTGTTTCCAGATCGGCCTCACCTGCGTCCAGGCGTTCCACATCCAGCATGGAGTCGATCAGGCGCAGCATTTTCTCCATGGCGGAGCGGGCCATGCCCATGTACTTCTCGATTTCCTGTGGCGAGTCGGCGCCTAATTCCAGCATATTGATCGCCAGGGATGCCAGGTTGATCGGGTTGCGCAGGTCATGGATGATGAAGCTGATCGTCTCCTGCCGCAGCCGGATGATCTCAGACAGGCGGCGCTGCTCGTCAGAAAAGGACGCGATCTGCCCGAACAGTTCCGCCTCGGTCAGTGCGTAATCGGCACGGGTCACATCCGCTTCCAAGATCTGCTCAATGAGGGTTTCAAGCAGCACATCCTGAAAATCGGGATCGTTGCGCATCAGGTCTTTGAATTCGTCCCGGTGCAGGATGAGGACCTGTGTCGGCACAGTAGCCACCACAGAGGCCGTGCGCGGCCCTTCCCGGATTAGGGCGATCTCGCCGAGCATCTCGCCGGTGCTCCTGTAGCCGAGGACCATGGGCTCGGGCACACCATCTACCTCCTTGGCGATCATCACCGAGCCCTGCTCTATGAGGATGAGGTGGTCAGCCGGGTCTCCCTGCCGGGAAACGTACTCGCCAGGCTCAAGATGGCGGCGTGATGTGTAGCGTGCCCATGCGGTCATATCCATGGTCCAATGGCCCTTGCCTGAATGCAGATCAAACAAGGGCCATTGTAGCATCCTTCAATCGATCACGCGGAAAACTCGGGGGCGGGCTGTGCTGACTGCGACAGAGCAAATCCGGCCGAGACCATCAGCGCAACCAGAACCCCCAGCCAGGCGGGTATGGGGAAACCGACGTTGATCAGGAAGTGGACGATGACCGCAGGCCACACACTCCCGGAGCGCCAACGTACCAACGCGAACACTCCGCCCATAAAGGCAGTCGTGCCCACACGAGCCAGACCCCAGTAGACGTGGAAAAACCCGAACACCAGCGAGGTCAACCCGAAGGCGGCGAGCAGCCCCCATCGCGACCGGATCGTATCAAATGCCAGGCCACGCAAGAGAAGCTCCTCTATGAGCGCTGCCTGCAGGGACGTGAACAACACCAACCAGAGAGCCTGTGTATGGAATTCCCGCACACCTGCCAACCCACCGTTAAGGAGCTCAACGACCAGCGCCCCGCCGACTGCCGCAGTGAAGGCCACAACAACGGTGCGTTCGGCCCACGTTCTTGGCCATGTGATGCCAACCCGCGAGGGGAGATTCTCACGACCGATGGCAGGCAGCCTGGGCAGCAGCACAAAGATAAGCACCAATCCACCAGCCAGCCGGAGCCCGTGGTTAATCACGGTGTACAGATCGCCTGGAATGGGCTGGTCGAGCGCGAGACTGATGTAGTAAGCGGGCATGCTGCTGAGCGTTGCCAGTATGAACCACGACAGGCACAGCACAGCAATGCTGAGGGCTACCCGCGATCGCTGCTGTGTCATGCTGGTGCCTCCCCGGGGCGCCACCGGTCGACTGCCTCTCGCAGCCGTTCCATCTGCTCCCAGTAAGCGACGATCGTCTCACGGCCCTTCTCAGTCAGGGCGAGTGTGGTGCGCGGTATTTTGCCATCGAAGTCCTTTTCAACGGTTAGCAGCTCTCCCTTCTCCAGCCGGCTGATATGGCCGCTGAGGTTGCCTTTGGTCAGCCCGGTGATGCGCTGAAGGTACAGGAAATCAGCGCGTTCACAGGCAGCAAGTGCCGTCATGATCGCCAACCGGGCCGGTTCATGGACCAGCTTATCGAGGCTGGTGAGTTCTTCGAAGGGTTCCATCAGTCATCTCCTTGGGTAAAGGTGTTGACAAGCAGCAGATGGTCGAAGATGCCGGCAACCAGCACCACGCCACCACTCACAACGGGGGCTGCAACCGGATGCGTCAGCAGTGGGCTGAGCACGGCCAGCAGTACGGCCATTGCTGCATAGTGAATCTGCAGGTGGTGTGTCTGCCACAAGACGCCAAGCAGCAGGCTCATCGTGAGGGCGAACAGGCTTACAGATGGTACGGAGGCTTCCCCAAACAGAGCGCCGTAGAGCAGGGCAAAAGCCAGAAACCATGCCCAGGCCGGCAGCGGTTTGGATTCAACATACCCATATCTGTTCTGGTAGGTGGCAGCGATGGGTTTGCGCAGCACGATCACCGAAGCCATCAGACCCAGCGCAACCAGCCCGACGAGATCGATGAGGCGGAGCGTAAACGCGCCAGGCAGTTCAAGCAGAGTGATAGTTTGTCCATCGAGACGAAGCGCGTCACGCAAACCGACCGCCAACAGGCAGAAGGCGAATGGCAGGTTGCTCAGGCCTTGCAGGCGTTTGTAGCGCTGCGTCACATAGTGAATACGTTGAAGATTCATGTTCAAGTTCCTGTTGTGCACTGGTTTGCAACACAAACCAGTATACACAAGTTTGATCATGGGATCAAGCGGAGTCAATCGCCAGGGCGGGCATCAAAGGTAGGCGCCATTATGGTTACACAACTAATCCCGAAGTGTAACCAGTTTCGTGTATTGCTTTTGGTGCATGCTCTGCCGGCCAATCGTTTGCTCCAACCCGCTTGAACAAATCCTTCAACCGGGTTGCATGCTGTGAGACCACACATTTTAATTCCAATTATATACGACCTTTATTGTCTGCTTTCACCCCGGGGCCTAGACCTGCCAGGCAGACACGCTTACAGTGGAGCTGCACATTGGCAGAAAGAGGACAATCCCTATGAAGATACGTTTTGCAGTCATGCTTGCTTTTGCAGTCACT
Organism: Chloroflexota bacterium; assembly: GCA_010092885.1. Classification (GTDB taxonomy): domain Bacteria; phylum Chloroflexota; class Anaerolineae; order Aggregatilineales; family UBA3940; genus TC-195. Next base: position 8,576 of record JAADYX010000037.1, read on the forward strand.
TTCCTGATGGTGGGCTGCGCCCCCACACCCATTGAGGAAACCGCCCCCCTGCCCACTGAAACCGAAGTCGCCCCGGCAGAAGCGGCGGTGGTGGATGCAACCGGGGAAACAGTGATCATTGCGGATGCCAGCCGCATCCTGCCCATTGGCGGCTCAGTCACGGAGATCGTCTATGCGTTGGGCGCTGGCGACCGCGTCATCGCCCGTGACGACAGCAGCCTCTATCCGCGCGCAGTGAATGACCTTGACTCGGTCGGCTACGTGCGCACCCTCTCCGCCGAACCGGTGCTGGCTCTTGAGCCGACGCTGATCATCACAACGGAAGATGCCGGACCGCCGGAAGCGGTCGAACAGCTCAGAGCATCCGGCGTGACGTTCCTCATCGTGCCCACCGAGGAGTCGATGAAGGGGTAATCGAGAAGATCACGATCATCGCGACCGCGCTTGAGAAGGAAACCGAAGGGGATGCCCTGATCGCCCGGCTTGAGGCCGACTTCGCCGAGGCGCAAACTCTGCTTGAGACGGTTGAGACTCAGCCGCGGGTGATGTTCATCTATGCGCGCGGCGCGGGTGCGGTCAGTGTGGCCGGAACCGATACCGGTGCAGCCACCATGATCGAGATGGCCGGGGGCGAGAATGCTGTCACCGAGTTTGACGGGTACCAGCCGATCACAGCGGAAGCCGTGGTAGCCGCCGCCCCGGATGTCATCCTGATGATGACGCGCGGCTTGGAAAGCCTCGGCGGGGTCGAGGGCCTGCTGGAACAGCCTGGCATCGCGGCGACACCCGCCGGGGAGAACAGGCGGGTGGTCGTAGTTGACGACCTGTATCTGCTCGGTTTCAGCACCCGCACCGCGACAGCCACCCTAGACCTCACCTATCTGCTCCACGAGGAACTTGACCCGCCGCTGCTCACGCTGCTGCGCACCGACGGCCGCTTTGAGACCCTGCTGGCCGGGATCGACGCCGCCGGGCAAACTGCCCTGCTCAGCGGTGAAGGGCCGTTCACGCTGTTTGCCCCCACCGACGAGGCCTTTGACCAGCTGCCCCCCGGCACATTGGATGGCCTGATGAGCAGCACGATCTCGCTGCAAGCAGTGCTCTCCTACCATCTGCTTGACGATGCATACACCGCCGGTGCACTCATGGAGCAGAGCGGGCAGCCTGTGCAGACGCTCTACCCGGAAGGCCAACTGCTCGTCGAAGCGGAAGATGACTCGCTGATGGTCAACGGCAGTGCACTGGTTATCGAAAGCGACCGGCAGGCAGCTAATGGTGTGCTGCACATCATTGATGCCGTGCTGCTGCCGGAGCGCCCGCAGTGAGCGCTACGTCACTGGGTAGCAGGCAGACCCTAAAGCGGGCAGTGGGGATCCGCACGTTGTGGCTTCCACTGCTCGCGGGTTTGCTCCTGCTGATCGTGCTGCTGGCGGTCGGGACCGGGGCGGTATCCATCCGGCCGCTGCAGGTGGTGAGCATTCTACTCAGTGAGGTGGGCATCGAGGCGGGTGTGCCGTTTGAAGCCCGCCAGCAGACCGTGTTGATGGTCATCCGGCTGCCGCGTGTGGTGCTGGGCATCCTGATCGGGGCCTCTTTGGCGATGGCCGGAGCCGCCATTCAGGGGTTGTTCCGCAACCCGCTGGCGGATCCGGGCCTGATCGGCATCTCCAGTGGGGCGGCCCTGTTCGCCGCGCTGACCATCGTCCTGGGCAGTACCGTGCTCAGCGGGGTTGTGAGTCTGCTGGGGGACTGGGCGCTGCCCATCGCGGCGTTTGCCGGCGGTGTGACGGCCACGATCGTCATCTACCGGCTGGCAACGATTGGCGGGCGCACAGATGTCGCCACGATGCTGCTGGCCGGGCTGGCGATCAACGCGCTGGCCGGGGCGGGTGTGGGCCTGATGGTCTTCACAGCATCCGATGACCAGCTGCGTGATATCACCTTCTGGAGCCTGGGCAGTTTGGGGCGGGCCAGTTGGGAGTCCATCGGTGTGCTGCTGCCGCTGATCCTGGTCGCGCTCGTGCCGCTGCCCTTTCTGGGCCGCGCCCTGAACGCCTTCCTGCTTGGCGAGGCAGAGGCTGGC
>JAADYX010000311.1 GCA_010092885.1 Chloroflexota bacterium
CGACGATGAGCACATCCTGATCGCCGACGCGCGCGAGGCCCTCCTTCTTCTCGATGGTCTTGCCGGGCCAGTTGCCGACGTGCTGCCGTGTGCCGGTCAGCGCGTTGAAGATCGTGCTCTTGCCGACGTTTGGATTGCCGGTCAGTGCGACGGTCATTCGAGCACCTGTACTTGGCTGGCTTCGGACTTGCGCAGGGAAAGATGATAGCCGCGCAGCCGGTACTCAACCGGATCGCCCATGGGTGCGGTGCGGATCACTTCGATCTCCACGCCGTTCGTCAGGCCCATATCCAGCAGGCGCCGGCGGATCGGCCCCTGGCAGTTGATCCGGCAGACGATGCAGCGTTGGCCCGGGCACAGTTGGTCAAGTGTACTCATGTGGTCTCCTCCTGGCAGTCCACGCAGTAGCCTTCCACACAGATGCAGCCGCTTGTCACCTGGAGGCCCATCCCGGCAGCGAGCTCACTGCTCAGCCGCCCGACGATATCCGTCTCAAACGGGATGACCTTGCCGCAGCCTTTGCAGGTGAAGTGGTGCGTCTGCAGGGTGGTCAGTGGTACATACACGCGGCGCTCGTGGTCCGGTGAAAGATAGCGCTGCTGGAGCAGCCCCGCCCCTTCCAACACGGAAAGCGTCCGGTAGACGGTGGCCAAACTGACCTCTTCCCCGGCGGCGGTCAGCTCGGCGTACAGGCTTTCGGCATCCCATTGGGCCCCGGCGATCTGCTCGATGATGATGCGCCGCTGCCGGGTCATGCGTCCGCCTGAGTCGCGTATGGCGTCACTGGCCTGTTCGATGAAAGTCATGTCGTTTCCTGCTATTGCGAGTCATTTTCAACACCAGCATACCGCGTCGGGCGGTGGGCCAGTAGCGTCGAATGTCATGTTTGGAGGCTGACAAATGCAAGAAGCGGCCCGCCGTTATCGGGGAGCCGCTTTGCGATTGGATAGGGTGAGGTTAGAAGTCGCTGCCGGGGCCGCCATTGCCGGGGCCGCCTTCGGGCAGCGGGTCGGTGTTGTAAAGGAACTCGGTGAGGCTTTCTTCGACCTGTGCAAGCTGATCGGCGATAAACGCATCGACATCGACGCCGTTTTCTTCCAGCATGCTGGCGAAGCTCTGGCCTTCAGCGCGGGCTTCGTGGACCTCTTCCGGTGTCATACCGGTGGCCTCGACGACAGCGCGCAGCAGACCGCGATGGTCATGGCGCCCGCGCGGGCCGCGCTCAGGCAGGTCATCGGTGCTGTTGAGCACCTCGGTGAGCTGGGCTTCGGCTTCCGCGAGGTGTTCCGCCGCTTCCTCTTCGGTGAGGCGTCCTTCGGCGACGGCGTTGTCCAGCCGGTCTTCGAACGGTACCAGCTGCTCGTCGATGAAGCTGTCAACGCTCACACCGTTCTCTTCGAGCATGCTGGCGAAGCTCTGGCCTTCAGCGCGGGCCTCGCGGACCTCTACGGGCTCCATGCCAGTCACTTCCGCGATGGCGTGCACAAGGCCGCGCAGCGGCTGGCCGGGCCCATGCGGGCCGGGTCCGCCTTGGTTGACCGCGACGACTGCGCCCGCGCCACCGATCATGCTTACTGCAACCAACCCACCGACGATCTTTCCAACAAATGTGTTCAGCATCTCACTGTCCTTTCAAATGTGCATTACGATCATAAGCATAAGCGCTTGGCTTCCAGGCGCTTTGCGCAAGATGTAAACAATCTGTAAAACGGAAAACGTGTCAATTTTACACAAAGTTGGAAGGCGCGGTGATCACGGTGGTATACTCCCTGCCTCATCAGGCGATTTAGTGTTGAGAGTACACTAAGTCACAAGGGGAGCACCTGCTCCCGAGGAGAACCACATGACAATTGAAGAAGCTGTAGAACGCATCGGCGTGGGGCGCTTCCAGCACAAGCTGCTGGTGATCTGTGGGCTCGGCTGGGCGGCGGACGCCATGGAGGTGATCATCATCGCCTTTGTGCTGCCCGCCATCATCGATCATTGGGGGCTGACGGGCGCACAGGCCAGCTGGTTGACCCCGGCGATCTTCATCGGCATGGCCATTGGCGCGACCGGCTGGGGCTGGATCAGCGACCGGGTGGGCCGCAAGCTGGGCTTCCAGGCGACCATCGCCATCGACTCCATCTTCGGGCTGCTCTCAGCCCTCTCCCCGACGTTCGGCGTGCTTCTGGTCACGCGCATCATCACTGGGATCGGGGTGGGGGGCACCCTCCCGGTGGACTATTCCATCTTCGCTGAGTACCTGCCGAAAAAGCAGCGGGGCCGCTGGCTTGTCCTGCTGGAAGGGTTTTGGGCGGTAGGGCATCTCGTGGTGGCGCTGTTGGCCTGGGCTATCTTCCCGAACATCACCGACAGCGCCCTGAACTGGCGGCTGCTGCTGGCCATCTCCGCGCTGCCCGGTCTGGTGATCGTGCTGGTGCGCCGCTTCATCCCGGAGTCGCCGCGCTACCTGCTGATCAACGGGCAGGAGGAAGAGGCCCGCGCCGTACTGATGCAGGTTGCTGAGGAGAACGGCGTGGACATCACAATCGACCGGTTGGTGCCCCAACCCCGCACGGAAAAGGTGCCCGTCCGCGCCCTGTGGAAGCCCGCCTTCGCGCGGCGCACGGCGGTCGCATGGGTGGCCTGGTTCGGGATCGCGTTTGGCTACTACGGCACGCTCATCTGGCTGCCGCGCATTTTCGGCCAGCTGGGCTTCGAGACGTTGGCCGTCTACCAGACCCAGGTGATCATTGCGCTCGTGCAGATACCGGGGTACATCTCCGCGGCGCTGCTCATCGAACGGTGGGGGCGCAAACGCACGCTGGGCGTGTATCTCGCGGCGAGCGCCCTGTTCACCTATGTGTTTGCTATCCTGGCTGGATTAGCAGCGGTACCGGCGGCGCTTGTCGTCGGAGCCACCTCACTGATGACCTTCTTCACGCTGGGGGCTTGGGGTGTGCTCTACGCCTATACGCCGGAGCTCTACCCCACCGAGGTCCGCGCGACCGGTATGGGTGCGGCGAGTGCCATGGCCCGCTTCGCTGGGATCATCGCGCCGCTGCTGGGCGGGCAGCTGTTCGGAGCGGCATGGCTCAGCGGGAGCCTGTTCGGCACCTCGACTGGGCTGTTTGTGGCGCTGACGATCTTCGCGGTGATGTTCGGAGTCGGTGCGCTGGCGGTCGTGTTGGGCGGGCCGGAAACACGCGGCATGGCCCTCGCTGAAACGGTCGACGACGTGCAGCCGCCGGGTTCACCTTCACCCGAGGCCGCGCGCTGATCGGGATCAAAAAGGCCCTCCGCAGGTGGAGGGCTTTTCCTTTCGGTCGATGAGGCTTACTGGTCAGAGAGGGTCCAGGTCTTGTCCCCGTCCATGTCCAGCCCGAACTCAGTGACCGGCGAGATACTGGTGTCACACGGAATGGCGCGCAGATCCCACAGGCCTTCAGCCAGTGTGTAGGAGACTATCTCACCGGGCTCGAGTGTAGTGCCACCAAGCTGGTTAGCTCCCCAGGTGTCGGCGCTGGTCGGCTCCACATTGAACTCACAGATCGACAGGCTGCTCTCGTTGATCACCTCAAGCGTGGCTTCGGCAATCGTCCAGATCTTGTCGCCATCGACCTGAGCATCAAACAGGGCGTTGACGCGCGCATCGTTGCAGTCTGTGATCATCACGTCATAGGTGCCGATCGGAATGTTCGTCAGCGTGAAGGTTTCGCCAGGCGCGATGATATCGTCCTCCAGCTGGTCAGGGCCCCAACCGGTGCTGTAGTCCTGCGTTACATACAGGAAGCACAGGTTGAAATTGGTCTCATTGATGACCTCAATGCTGCCGACACCGGACGTACTGCCACCCGCATCAGCGGGCGGATCCGTGGGCACGGGTGTTACCGTCGGGGCGGGCGTTACCGTCGGGAAGGGTGTGCTGGTCGGCGGCACGGGCGTTGCAGTCGGCTCGGCCAGTGCACCACCGCAGGCCAGAATACCAGCGACCAGGGCAGCAGCGGCGACCAGAATGACACGGCGGTTGTTCATTGCATAATCCTTTTCTCTTTAAACCGGACGCTCATCATTATAGGCGGGAAAACGATACGCGCAAGCGGCCTACTGGTCGGATATGGTCCATACCACATCACCATCCACCTCGGCGCCCGTGCTGCTCGTGCGCACACCTTCACACGTAATGGCCAGGAAGTCCCAGCGGCCTTCTGCCAGAGGAATGGTCAGTTGGGACCCTGTCTCCAGTTCGCTGCTGCCCAGGCGGTTATCACCGCGGCTGGGCGAAGCCGACGGCGAAATGAAGACCTCACAGATGGCCTGACTGCTGACGTTGTCAATCTGGACGGAGGCATCGTTGAGCGTCCACCGGTCGGAGCTGTCGTCGATGGCTGTGTTGAATATCGCATTGACCAGATTGTCGCTGCAGTCATCGGCGCGCACATTGTACGTCCCTGAGCGGATGCCCTCCACACGGAAGGTGCCGCCCGCCGGGATCTGTGTGCCCGCAATACGGTTCTCGCCCCAGATGCCCTCATCTTCATCGGCACCAACCAGGAAGACGCCGCATAACGGCACACTCATCTGGTTGCGGATTTCGAGAGCCGAGGTGCCGTCACCGATGCTCACACTGGGCACAGCTTCTTGCCCAGGCAGCTCAACAATGCCCGTCGCCAGGGCGATTGCACCGCACAGCAGCACCGCGGCCAGAACGCCCCCACCGATCAATACCGGCGGGCGCATGCATCCACGGCGCTGCTCGCGTTGGTTGTTGGGCTGCGGCTGTTGGCGCGGCGGGGTGTCCACTCGCGATGGGGCTTTCTCGTCCGGGAGGATCTCCTCCCGCGGCACGCTCACCGTTGAGAAGTCCTGAGGCATGCTGGCGCGGCTGGGTGCCTCCACCGGGTCACCGCGCAGCGCACGCCGCAGATCAGCAGCCAGTTCCCCCGCCGAGTCGTAGCGATCCTCCGGCCGCTTGGCCATCGCCATGGCCACCACATCGCCGACCGCCTCCGGCAGTTCAGGGCGCAGATCGCCCACATCCGGCACGGGCGCATTCACGTGTGCCATCATAATGGCGACGGCGGTATCGCCCTCAAAGGGGAATTTGCCCGTCAGCATCTCGTAGAGGGCCACGCCCAGCGCGTAGATATCAACCAGCGGCGAGACATCCCCGGCGGAGGCCATCTCCGGGGCCATATACGCCGGCGTGCCGATCACGCCGCTGCCGGTCAGGTTGGGGCCTGCTTCGCCCAATTTGGCGATGCCGAAGTCCGACAGGTAGGCATTGCCGCCGCTGTCCAGCAGGACGTTGGCGGGCTTCAGGTCGCGGTGGATAATGCCGCGTTTGTGGGCGTGGTCCAGCCCTTCAGCGATCTGCCCGATCAACCGTTCGACCTCATCAAGGTCCATCGGTCCGGCTTCAATGCGGTCGGTCAGCGGCCCTCCATCGATGTAGGCCATCACGATGTACGGACGCCCGTCGATTTCGCCGTAATCATAGACGGGCAGCACGCGCGGATGCTGGAGGGCCGCAATGACCTTCACCTCCTGCTCGAACCGCTTGATAAAGGTGGGGTCGATGGTCAGGTGGGAGGGCATCACCTTGATCGCAACCGTGCGCCCAATGGACTGTTGGTGCGCGATGTACACGGACGCCATACCGCCGTGCCCAATTGCCTCTCCCAGTTCATACCCGGCGAAGGTCTGCCCGGCCAGGTCTCCGCGTTTCTGCATACCGCTGTCCTCTGATGCTGGTCGTTAGGTCCGCTGCAAGTGTGCCCTGATCCGGGCATTGGTGCAAGTCGCATGCCATACGGCTTGCTGACTGTCACACATCGATCTCAGCCTGCAAGAACCACTGGCCCACCCGGTCGTCGGCGGATTTGGGTGCGCGGTCGTAATAGAGCTCAAAGGCACGCACCTCGTCGCTGTCTTCGGCGGTCGCGCGCACCTCGAAGTGAAATTCGCCCACACCCCACGATCCGCGCTCTAAGGCCCGGTCACGGTTGGAGGGGCGCATGGTGTGCTGCATCCGTCCGCGCCGCCCGAAGTCTTTCCACTCGCTCAGCAGCTCGACCACAGTGTAGGTGATCTCCCGCCACACGAAGCGATCCGGGCAATGCGGCACTTTGGAAAACGTAGGGGCCTCATCGAATTCAACGGTGATCGGTTCGTGGATGAATGATTTGCTCATCGAAAATTCAGGCGTGGACCCCCCTGGCTTTAGCCATGGGGAGGATCGCCCGCTCCTTTCTGGTAACTGTAGCCATCAGATCGGTGTAGATGGGTGCAGTAGGCGCACGTTGTACCCGTCCAGTTCGCCCTGCTGGTATTCCACGCCGCTATCGCGGTCTTGCAGGATGATGGTGAACGGGTAACGACGAAACACCGCCGCCTTCCCCTTGCTGAGCAACTGCCGCGCCCGCGCCGGTGACG
>JAADYX010000312.1 GCA_010092885.1 Chloroflexota bacterium
CTTCAATTGGGCCCTCACCGTCAATGGGGCGGCCCAACACGTTGAAGATACGCCCCAGCGCAGCCTGGCCAACCGGCACCTGGATCGGTTTGCCGGTGGCGTACGCATCCACGCCGCGCTGCATGCCGTCGGTGGTGTCCATCGCGACAGTGCGCACGCGGTTGTTGCCAAGGTTCAGCTGGACTTCCAAGACGAGTGGTTCTTTGTCTTCGCCCTGCGGAACCTCAATCGCCTCATAGATCTCAGGCATGCCCTCCGGCGGGAATTCGCAGTCAACGACCGCGCCGAGAATCTGGACAACCTTGCCCTTGCTTCTTACTTTTGCCATATGGTGTCATCTCCTCGCGGGTTATTCACCGACGGCTTCAGCGCCGCCGACAATGTCAAGAATCTCGACGGTAATGTCCGACTGACGTGCCTTGTTGTAGCTCAGGGTCAGGTCGTCCCCCATGCTTTCGGCGTTTTCGGTTGCATTGCGCATCGCGATCATGCGCGCGGAATGCTCGCTGGCCAGCGACTCAAGCACGGCCTGGTAGAGTTGGAGCTCCGTAAAGCGCGGCATAATCTCATCGAGAATGGCCTGCGCGCCCGGTTCGAACGTGTACAGCGCGTTCAACCCGATGGCGGAGACATCCGTAACGTAGTCCTCGGATGCGGTCGGGTCGAGGGGCAGCAGCCGCCTGACAACCGGTTCCAGTTGGAGTGTGTTGATGAAGTCCGTGTAGGCCAGGTACACCTCATCGACCACGCCATTGAGAAAATCGTCGATGGCGGCGCGGGTGATCGGACTGATGGATAGGATGTTCGGCCAGGCGGGCAGGTCGGTGAACTCCGCCACGATGGTCGCACCACGGCGCACCACCATGTCACGCCCCTTGCGGCCAACCGTTATATACTGCACCTCTCTGCCGTCTTTCTCCATCCTCCGCGCGAAGCGAATCGCGGCATCAACCACGTTGGCGTTGTACGGTCCGGCGAGACCGCGGTCACTGGAGATGAGCACGATGCTCACCGCGCGGACCGTTTCGCGCGCTTCCAGCAGAGGATGGGTGATCTCGCTGTCGCGGTTTTCGGCAATGTTCTGCAGGATCTGCATGGCCGCACGCGAGTACGCGCGGCTGGCTTCCGCCTGGGCCTGCGCCCGGCGCACTTTGGAAGCAGAGACGGCCTCCAGCGCGCCGGTCACCTTGGCGATGTTCTTCACACTGCCGATGCGACGCTTAATCTCACGTGCGGTAGCCATTTAGCTCCAGCCTTTGTTGAAGTTCTCAAGCGTCGTCTTGAGTTTCTCTTCGATGTCATCGGTCAGGCGCTTCTGCTCCTTAATCGCCTGCGGCAGATCAGGGACCTGAGCGCGCACGTATTCGATGAAGCGCTCCTGCCACTGCTTCACGCGGTCGACTTCGACATCATCGAGGTGGCCACGGGTACCAGCATAGATGAGCATCACCTGTTCGGCGAAGGGCACCGGCTGGTACTGCGGCTGCTTGAGCAGTTCGGTGAGGCGGCGGCCGCGGTCAAGCTGGCGCTGCGTGCTCTCATCCAGATCCGAGCCAAACTGCGCAAAGGCGGCCAGCTCGCGATACTGGGCCATATCCAGCTTGAGACGGCTGGCGACCTGCTTCATGGCCTTATACTGCGCATCGCTTCCGACGCGGCTCACGGAAATACCGGTGTTGATAGCGGGACGCACACCGGCGTTGAACAGATCCGTCTCCAGATAGATCTGGCCGTCGGTGATGGAAATCACGTTGGTCGGCACATAAGCGGACACGTCGCCCAGCAGCGTCTCGATGATGGGCAGCGCTGTCAGGCTGCCGCCACCGTTCTCATCGGAAAGCTGCGCGGCGCGCTCAAGCAGGCGGCTGTGCAGATAGAAGACATCGCCCGGATAGGCTTCACGCCCAGGCGGGCGGCGCAGCAGCAGCGATACCTGGCGATAGGCCCACGCATGCTTGGAAAGGTCATCATAGACGATGACCGCGTCCATGCCGTTTTCCATGAACCACTCGCCCATCGCACAGCCCGCGTACGGGGCGATGTACTGGAGCGCAGCGGACTCGGAAGCGGAAGCGGACACGATGATCGTGCTGTCCAGCGCGTCGTACTGCTCCAGCAGATTGACCACGCGCGCGACCTGAGCCTTTTTCTGACCGACGGCGACGTAGATGCCAACCACGTCCGTATCACGCTGGTTAATCAGGGTGTCAAGCGCAATGGCAGTCTTGCCGGTCTGCCGGTCACCGATGATCAGCTCGCGCTGGCCAAGGCCAATCGGGATCATCGCGTCGATGGCGGTAATGCCAGTGGCCAGCGGGCGGTCGACGTTCTTACGCTCGACAACACCCGGCGCGAAGCGCTCGGTGGGATAGTACTCATCGAATTCGATGGGGCCTTTGCCGTCAATCGGATTGCCAAGCGGGTCAACAACGCGGCCAAGCAGGCCCTTGCCGACCGGCACAGACGACACACGGCCCGTACCGCGGACACGGCCGCCCTCCGAAATATTGGCGTATTCACCCATGATGATGACGCCGACCTCGTCGACTTCCAGGTTGAACGCAACGCCGAGCACGCCGTTCTCAAATTCGACCAGTTCCTGCGCCTGCACATCTTCCAGGCCGGAGATACGCGCAATGCCGTCACCGACTTGCAGGACGGTACCGATGCTGGAAACAGAAACAGACGGCTTAAACTGCTCGATCTGTGCTTTTAACTGTTCAGCCAGTTCGTTGGGAATGTTCGTTGCCATATTATCTCCCAAGGGATGAGCTATGTAGGCGGGGCTAAAGAGTCAGATGCAGACAAATTCGCTGCAAATTCATCGAGTTTTTAACACGTTCATTGTACCAGCGGTCTGCGCAATAGTCCACCCTTTCACAAACGGCCCTCCGGGCCACGACCGCTCAGGCGCTCACCGCCGCCCTGCCCCAGGGCAGCAGACCGCTGATAGGCCGCCCAAACCGCCCGTGCGAGCACGGTCCGCAGGCCACCCGCTTCCAGCTGATAGAGGGCTTCGGCACTGGTCCCGCCGGGCGACGTGACCTCGTTGCGCAGGGTGGCCGGGTGCCGGTCGGACTCGGCAGCGTAGGCAAGGGTGCCGCGCATCGTCTGCATGACGAGTTTTTGGGCGATGCGACGCGAGAAGCCCATGTGCACCCCGGCATCGATCAGTGCCTCCATAAACAGGAGGACGTAAGCGGGGCCCGTACCTCTGAGCGCAGTCGCCATATCGAGGTAGCTCTCATCTGTGACGGACACCGTCTCGCCGAGCGCCCCGAGTATCGCATTGGCCTGGTCAAGTTGCGTGTCCGTCACATCAGGGGTGGGCACCCACACGGTGATCCCCTCGCCGATTTGGGCGGGTGTGTTCGGCATGGCACGTACCACAGCGCCGTGGCTCAATCCCTCTGTGAGCCTGGCGACGCTGACGCCGGCCGCAATCGAGATGACCAATGCATCCGGCTTGACCAACCCGTTGACCTCAGCCAATACCTGCGGCATGACCTGCGGCTTGACGGACAGAATGACGACATCCCGCCCGGCGACGGCACGTGTATTGTCGGTCGTCCACTCGATGGCATAACGGGCAGCCAACTGCTGGCCACGCGCCTCACGCGGGCCGGACGCAATGACGTGCTCGGGTACAACGAGGGACTCATTGAGGAGGCCCTTGATCATCGCCTCAGCCATGATGCCGCCACCCACAAATGCGATTGTTTCACTGTCAAACATGGGTCACCACCTGGTTGTGAAGATGTACCGGATAAACTGCCACAGATAGCCGCGCCGGTTGAGATACTTGTCGATAAGCCCGATATCGAACGCGGCGGGCCGGAAGCCGAAATGCCGCTCGATATTGCCGGCTTCGGTCGTCTGGTTGGCGGCCAGCAGATCGGCCCACATTTCCGTGAAGGGCCAGCGCGCGAAGAGCCCATCGAGGAACCAGCCGCCAAACCGGACGATCAGATAGGGCAGGCTCAGCAGGGGGCGGCGTGTGCCGACAGCCTGCATCACGCGCAGAACAATCCGCCGGTACGTGAGGACTTCCGGGCCGCCTAAGTCCATCACGCGGTCGATCAGATCGAGGTCTTCAAGCGCAATGGCGAGGCAGGTCACCAGATCGTTGACCCACAGCGGCTCGAGGACCGTTTCGCCGTCACCCGGCAGAAAGTACACCGGAAACACACGCGCCAACATCGCGATGTGTTCGCTGAAGCGGTCGCCTTCCCCAAACAGCACATTCACCCGGAAGATCGTGTAGGCAAGGCCGCTGCGGCGTACCGCTTCTTCGATCTCACCTTTGGCCTGCTTGACGGTGTAGGCCGATGCGGTGCTCGCCCCCGGGCGGCTGAGCACGATAATCCGGCCAGCGCGAGCCCTCTGCGCGGCCTCGATCAGGGCTTTGGTGCCCGGCACATCGACCTCCCACAGGCGGTGATGCCTACCGCGTGCTTCGGTGCCGATGAGGTGAACGATGGTGTGCACATCTTTCAACGCGGGTTGGAGTGCATCCGGGTCCTCGATGTCTGCTGTGACTGTCTCATAATCACCCTCAGGCAGACGGTCAACGGCGCTGCGACTGGAAAGGAGCAGCCTGAACTGTATGCCTTCATCAAGCAAACGACCGACAAGCTGCCTGCCGACAAACCCGGTGCCCCCGGTAATGAGAATCATGGTGTACCGCCCTCTTTGCGGTGCAAGAGTATAGCGGGAAACAGGTGAATTGCGTATCGGAATGCGGCTGACGGGTTTTATCTAAAGGAACCCATTGGGAAAGGGGGAGGATATGACACGAGTTGTGATCACAGGCATGGGGGCACTGACGCCTGTCGGAAACACAGTAGAGGAGAGCTGGCAGGCACTGACGGCGGGCCGGTCAGGGATTGCGCGCATCACGCAGTTCGATCCGTCCAATCTTAAGAGCGAGATCGCCGGGGAGGTTAAGGGCTTCGATCCGGTTGCGCTGTTCGGTGCACGGGATGCCCGGCGCATGGACCGGTTCACACAGTTTGCATTGGCGGCCACGGCTCAGGCTGTCGCCGACAGCGGCATCGATCTGAGCGCGATAGAGTCGCAGCGCGTGGGCGTCATTATGGGGACCGGTGTCGGGGGGTTGAGCACATTGGTCCAAGAGACGATCAAGATGACGGAACGCGGCACACGGTTCATCAGCCCGCATCTGATCCCGATGATGCTGCCGGATACCGCACCGGGCAAGATCGCGATTGAGTACGGCATTCGCGGGCCGAACCTCAGCATCTCGACGGCGTGTGCCTCAGCAACCAACGCCATCGGCGAAGCAGCGGAGATGATCCGGCGGGGGACAATCGATGTCGCTGTGACGGGCGGCGCTGAAGCGGGCATCGTCGAGATCGCACTGGCCGGGTTCGGCAACATGGGCGCACTGAGCAGCCGCAACGACGAACCTGAGGCGGCATCTCGCCCATTTGAGGCGGACCGCGACGGCTTCGTGTGTGGTGAGGGCGCTGGCGTGCTCATCCTGGAAAGCGAGGCACACGCCTTGGCACGCGGCGCGACGATCCACGCGGAACTGGTTGGGTATGGATCGTCAGCGGATGCACACCACATTACTGCCCCGCTGGAAACCGGCGAAGGCGCCGTGATCGCGATGCGGGCTGCACTGGAGAGTGCCGGGCTGAACCCCGAAGACATCGACTATGTGAACGCCCATGGCACTGGCACACCGCTCAATGACAGCTCTGAGACGCACGCGCTCAAGCTGGCCTTCGGCGAACACGCCTACGACTTGCAGGTCAGCTCGACCAAAAGCATGACAGGCCATCTACTGGGGGCTGCGGGTGCCATCGAGGCGATCTTCACAGCGCTGACGGTCAAGACGGGGATCATCCCGCCAACGATCAATTACGACACACCCGATCCAGAATGCGACCTGAACTACGTGCCGAACACCGCCCGTGAGGCGGAGGTTAATGCCGCGATGTCCACGTCGTTCGGGTTTGGCGGCCACAATGCATGCATTATAGTCGGGCGGTATACCAATGGGCGTTAACGGCAGCAGACCACGGGGATTCAACGGTACGCGTTACGCACACATCATCGGGTGGGGCGTGGACGTGCCCGAGCATGTGATGACCAACCATGATATCGAGAAGTTGGTTGAAACATCCGACCAATGGATCCGCGAGCGGACGGGCATCCACGAACGCCGGATCGCAGGAGACCGCGATAATGTAGTCACCATGGGTGTGCGCGCAGCACGCCGGGCGATCCAGCGGGCCGGCATTCTGTCCCACGAGATCGACCTGGTGATCGTGGCGACATCATCGCCGCTGCACCTGTTCCCGGCGACCGCGTGCCTGATTCAAGACCGGATCGGCGCGAGCGATGCCGGTGCCTTCGATGTGCTGGCGGCCTGTACCGGGTTCATCTACGCGCTTGGGTTGGCGTCCGCGCAGATCAAGGCAGGCATGATCGACACGGCCCTGGTCATCGGGACAGAGACACTCAGCCGCCTGGTGGACTGGTCTGACCGGAGCACGTGTATCCTCTTCGGGGATGGTGCCGGGGCATTCGTGCTGAAGGCAAGCGACCAGCCCGGCGGTGTGCAGGATGTGATCATGCATGCGGATGGCAGCGGTGCCGACCATCTGTACGTAGGCTCTGGGATCCGGCCCACATGGGACGGCGAACAGACCGAGCAGCGCATCGATATGAACGGGCGGGAGGTGTTCCGCTTTGCCTCACGTGTGATGTCAGCAGCCACTGAGGAGATCACGCAGCGGGCGGGTCTGCATGTGGAGGACGTTGACCTGATCATCCCCCATCAGGCAAATGTGCGGATCATCCAGGCGGCAGCACGCGGCCTCAAGCTGCCGATGGACCGGTTCTTCGTCAACATCGAAAAGTACGGGAACACGTCCACCGCATCGATTCCGCTGGCCGTGGTCGAAGCGCTGGAAAGCGGGCGCGTCGGGCCGGGTGACCGCCTGGTGCTGGTCGGGTTCGGTTCTGGGCTGACGTGGGGCGCGGCCCTCGTCGAGTGGGAGGTGGAACAAACACCCGGCTCCGTCATGCGCGAGGCCATGCAGGAAGCCTATTATATCTTTGCGTATGTGCGGTCCTTCTTACGGCGGCTGTTCCGCATTGTGGAGACGGTAGTTTTCAAGTCTCACCGGGTGAAGGACAACACACGCAAACGGCGGCGCGGCCCGGACAATTAGTCCCAGCGGAAGCGCCACCCGGCAAACCACAGGAAAAGAGCCGTGTAGGCCAGCAGCCCCCCTACCCCGATCAGGACGGTGGGTACGTCAAGCGGGCCATCGATGATGCGCACCAGATCGGTGAACATGGTCGAGGGCAGCAGCCGTACCACACCGCTCAGATCGGGGAGCAGGCCGGTGAAGGCCAGAGGCATCATGATGAGCACGTAGGCGGTGCTGGCCACATCCACCCGATGAACGACGGTCGAGAGTGCGGCCCCAAACGCGGTAAACGCCAGCGACCCGAGCACAACGGCACCCTCCACAACAAGGAGTTGGGGGAGTGTGATCTCAAGGCCGAACATCACGCCCAACGCCAGCAGCACCTGCACCTGCATGATGTTGACCACCAACTGTGCGAGGATTAGACCCAGGATGAGGTTAGGCAGTGGAACGGGCGTCACCGCAAGACGGCGAAAGACCCGACCCTGCCGCCAGGCGATCATGCGGACCATCAGCGCGGACCCGCCAAACAACACAGAGAAACTCAACACCAATGGGAAGATGAAGATCATGCCTTCCCGGTTGCCTGTCGCTATGAACATCACCACAATTGCCACAGGGGCCAGCAGATTGACGATGATGGCGCGCACGTCGCGCAGGTTGGCTCGCAGCAGGGCCCAGGTGAAAGCCAGAGTCGGGTCAGTCATCATGCGTGATACTCCTGCCGGTCAGAGAGACAAAGACATCTTCCAGGCTGGGGTGCTGGATCCTTACGCTGCCCAATCTGATATTGTGCTCCTCGGCCAATCCGGCCAGTTCCACATAGGTACGGGTCGGTTCGGGGGTTTGGATGCGGGTCAGGCCGTTTTCATGAACGGTCGTCGTGGCGGAGGTCACAGCAGCAGTCAGGGCTGGGGGCAGGTCGCCGTCAAGTAGGATGACTGCATCAGCCTGCAGCCCGGCGATAAGTGCGTGGGGCGTGTCCAACGCGGCGAGCACACCATCATGCAGAATGCCGACCCTATGTGCGAGCTGTTCGGCCTCCTCGATGTAGTGTGTGGTCAGCACAACGGCCCGATCGCCGGTCTGCCATTCACGAACGATGGACCACAACCGCCGCCGCGACTGCACATCGAGACCGGCGGTTGGCTCATCGAGGAAGAGGATGTCGGGATCGTTAACCAGAGCGAGCGCCAGCACAAGACGCTGCTTTTCACCGCCGGAGAGCTTGTCCGGGCGGACGCGCGCCTTGTCCGTGAGGCCTACGCGCTCCAAGGCAGCAGCCGGCTCGACCGTCGCCCTGTACAACCGCGCGAAAAGCGCAATCTGTTCAGCGGCAGTGAAGTCCTCAATCAGGGAGGTGGACTGGAGCTGCACCCCAATGCGCGCCTGCGCCGCCTTGGGTTCGGACATCATATCGACGCCGAGCACCACCACGCTGCCGCCGTCTGCCGGGCGCAGACCCTCAATGATATCGAGGGTGGTCGTCTTGCCTGCGCCGTTCTGGCCAAGCAGGGCGAATATCTCGCCGGGCTGCACATCAAACGTGAGGCCCTTCAGTACGCGATTGGTGCCGTAGGCTTTGGTCAGGTTGGTGACGGAAATGGCACTCATGCGCCCAGCTGACTCATGAGTGTCTGCGTATCGGATAGGCGCCAGATCTCGACGATTGCGCCGTCTGCGACACGGTTGATCTCCAGGCCGCCGAAGTGTACCTCGTTTTGCGTGGGCGGCATGCCTACGAATTCTGCGGTGTGGGCGGCTGTGATCGTCCAGTAGACCGCCACCCGATCGCCCTCAGCAGTGAGCTGGTGAATGGTCAGGCTTGTGTCGGAGAAGCCCTCATGCCAGGCGGCACAGGCCTCCGGTTCGAAGGTTGGTGCGGGCTCATCCTGTACGGCACTGACATGCGTTACGGCTTCGGGATGTAGTAAACCGCCCAAGGCGCTTGCATCCCCGCGGCCCCATGCGTCAAGGTAGCGACGGATGAGCGCTTTGTTGTCTTCGAGAGTCATGGTATCTCCTTACGGACCGATGTAACGGTATTCCAGGGTAGGTGCGGCCATCTCACGGATCAGATCAGGGATGGAAGGCTCCTGTTGTGGGGCGCTAAACCCGGCCAGCGATTCAAAGAATGTTGGCTGCGGTGTGAGTTCGACAACGGGCGGATCGCTGCCGATACCGCCAAGTTCGCCCGCGTGGGCGATGGCGTCATCGAGATAACCGATCGCGTCAACAAGGCCTACTTCCACGGCCTGCTGCCCGGTGTAGATGCGGCCGTCCGCCAACATGGCCACCTCTGAACGCGACATGTCCCGGCCCTCGGCCACCACATCAATGAAGTCCTCGTGGAGATCATCGATGATCTGCTGCCAGTAGTCAAGCTCATCCTCGGTCAGGGTGGTATCAATAGCACCAAAGTCCTTCAGGTCGCCAGAGGTGACGTAGACCACCTCCACCCCAACATCATCGAGGAATTGCTCAGCAGTGATGAACTGGCTGATCACGCCGATACTGCCCGTGATAGTGCTCTCGGCGGCGTAGATCCTATCAGCTGGGGCAGCGATGTAGTAACCGCCTGAAGCGGCCGTGGTCCCCATGCTCACGACGACCGGCTTGTCGACCTGGGTGATCGCATGATGGATCTCTTCGGATGCGGTCACACCGCCGCCCGGGCTGTTGATCCTCAGCACAATAGCGCGGATGTTAGAGTCGTTGTTGGCTTGCTCAAGCATCTCGATGATGGTCCGGCTGCCTGCCACGGTTCCTGAGGCAATGCTGTCACCTGCCAACAGAGCCCCTTCAACGCGGATCACGGCGACCGAGGGCCGAACCGCGGTCTGCACGGATGCGCCGCCAGCCGACGCCCCAACCGCCAAGCCGAATGCGCCACAGCCGGCGACAGGTACGATCACAAGGAGGACAAGGCCGATCACGATCCACAGCCAGACCGGCAGGCCGCGGTTTGTATCTTTTTCTTCTGCCATAGTTACCAATCTCCGTAAACACTCTGTATACTGCGTAAATGATTTTACAGTTTCTGGCGCAGGGATCACTTCTGGGTGTGGGAGCCGCCGCACAGCCAGGGCCCTTTCAAGCGTATCTGATTTCCCAGAGTGCACGCCACGGGTGGAAAGCCACACTGCCCGCGGCGGCGGCCCCCCTGCTGACCGATGGCATCGTGCTGGCGGCCGTGTTGGTCGTACTGACACGGCTGCCGGATACCTTCCTACTGGTGATCCGATTTGCGGGTGCGGCTTTTATTCTGTACCTGGCGTTTGGCACGCTGCGCGGGTTTGTCTCGCAGGAGGAACCCGAGGCGGAGGAACAGCCCGACAGCACACAGCGCTCCCTGTTGAATGCAGCGCTGATGAACCTGCTGAACCCAAATCCATGGATCTTCTGGAGCAGCCTGGCCGGGCCAACGTTGGTTGAAGGCTGGGCCGAGTCGCCGTGGCTGGCTGCAGCATTTCTGCTGGGTTTCTACGTCATCTTCGTGGGCGGCAACGCCGTGCTGATCGTCGTTTTTGGGTCAGTAGGCGGGATGGGGCAAGGCATCCGGCGCGCGCTGAGTCTGGTCTCAGGCATTGCGCTGGGCGTGTTCGGCATCGTGCAGATCATCATCGGCATCGGCCAGCTTCCTACGGTATAATGCGGCCAATAATCGGAAAGGACAGACGATGAAGAGCGGCGAGATCCGGCAGGCATACCTCGATTTCTTCCAGCGCAAGGACCATCAGGTGGTGGCATCCTCATCGCTGGTGCCAGCAAATGACCCCACCCTGCTGTTCACCAACGCGGGGATGGTGCAGTTCAAGGATGTATTCCTGGGTACGGACCAACGCCCCTACGCGCGCGCCACCTCCGCACAGAAGTGCATGCGCGTGGCAGGCAAGCACAACGACCTGGAGGATGTGGGTCCCTCGCCACGCCATCACACCTTTTTCGAGATGCTGGGCAACTTCAGCTTTGGCGATTACTTCAAGGCGGAGGCCATCCGCCTGGCATGGGAGCTGCTCACCGAGGTCTATGGGCTGCCGCCGGACCGCCTCGCGGTGACCGTTTACGAGAAGGACGACGAGAGCTACGATCTGTGGCAGGAGATCGCGGGCGTGCCCGTCAGCCGGATTGGCAGGTTGGGACCCAAAGACAACTTCTGGCAGATGGCGGATATTGGCCCATGTGGCCCAAACACAGAGATCCACTGGGACCGCCATCCCGAGCGGGGTGAGGACGACATCCTGCCCTCTCTGCAGGC
>JAADYX010000313.1 GCA_010092885.1 Chloroflexota bacterium
GCCTCCGCCCCCTACGACACGATCCGCGTGTCGGTTGGCGCGCAGGGCATCGGCAGCGGGTTCATCGGGTTCGACAGCGTGTTCCTCACGCAGGACTGAGTTTATACTGCGGAAAACAAACCCCCGGCGGCGATCAGCGCTGCCGGGGGTTTTTGGTTGTGCCGGACGCACTCGTCTACTGCCCGCTGCGCCAGCTGGCCACCACGCGCTCAGCGGTGGCGTTCTCCATATGCTGTAGGGTGTGCAGCACGGTGCCGCGCACGTCGCCATCGCGATCGTCCAGCCCGAAGGCCAACGCCAGCGCGGCATCGTCCCCGCCGATCTGACCGAGGGCCCAGGCCGCCGACCGGCGCGCCGCGCGATCCGGGGCGCGGCGCAGCACCGCTTGGGCCACGTCGATCCCGTTGGGATCAGCCAGCTTGCCGAGCACCTCAACCAGAAACTGCACATAGCGCCCGCCGACGCGCGGCGCGTTCAGCTCTTCATTCAGGCGGAGCACAACCACCCGCGCGATCTCGCTGCCGCGTTCCGTGTCACGCAGATCCAGCGCGATCTGGCTCAGCGCTTCGGCGGCGAGGGCGGCATCGCTGCCGGTCAGTTCGTTGAGCAGCACCGGCACCGGATCGCCGTTGTTCTGCATGGTCGCCTGGCGCAGATAGGCATTGATGCGCGCGTTTTCCTGCGCCCACTGCTGGCGCATCTGGTGCGCCTTGGTGTAGCGCGGCTGCTGATCGTCCGCATTGCTTCCACTGGAACCGAAATTACGAAAGAAGTTCACGACGCCTGTTCCTTGTTCACTGTCTGTGTGGTGATTACATTATAAGGAAGGGCCGCGGACTTCTCAATGGTGGTTGTTCACGCTCTGCGGGACGCCCAGCCGCTCCCAGAGAAGGCGCAGGCCGTCGAGCGTGAGGTTGGGCGCGATCTGGTCGATGACGGTGGTGTGCTCGGCGAAGTGCGCGGCCAGCCCGCCCGTGGCGATCACCACCGGCGCGTCGCTGCCCAGTTCCGCCTTGAAGCGCGCGATCAGCCCTTCGATCATGGCGATGTAGCCGAGGAACAGGCCGCTCTGCATGGCCTGGATCGTGTTGGAGCCGATCACGGAGGGCGGCGGCACCAGGTCGACGGCCAGCAGGCGCGCCGCGCGCTCGACGAGTGCGTCATGGGCCAGCCCGATCCCAGGCGCGATGGCACCGCCCAGATAGTCGCCGTGGGCGTCGATGATATCGTAGGTGGTCGCCGTGCCGAAGTCGATCACGATGGCGGGGGTGCCGTAGAGTGCCACCGCCGCGACCGCGTTGACCAGCCGGTCCGGCCCGAGTTCGCGCGGGTTGTCCAGCCGGATGGTGATGCCGGTATCAAGGCTGTGGTCCACGTTGAGCGGTTTGCGCTTCAGGTACCGCTCGCTGAGTTCAACGAAGGTGCCGGTCAGCTCAGGCACGACGGAGGCCATGACGACGGCATCAACCGCGCGCAGATCGAGGCCCTGCCCGACGAAGAAGCTGCGCAGCAGCACCGCATACTCGTCGGCCATCTTGTTGCGGATGGTGCGCGCGCGCCACGTACAGCACAGCGTGCCATCCGGGTGAACGAGCCCAAAATGGATGTTGGTGTTGCCAATATCGATTGCGAGGAGCATGAGGGGATTATCCTGGCGTGTCTCTGATTGTCACCAGATTGTAATTCGTGTGGCGGCGGCTGTCACACTTACTTGACCCGGTTGTCTGCGCCTTTTCCCACCGGATTTGAACATCCACGCTGCACCCGCCACAATCCGGATGACGCATCACTTAGATTTCCGGAAGGCCAACCATGCCCACCTGCCCCCGCTGCGGATACGATCAGGTGACACCCGCTGAAGGCTTCAGCCGGGCCGCCGCCCGCCGCCGCGTCGTGGCGCCCATCCTCGCTCTGAGCGTTGTGCTCGTCTGGGCGCTGCTGTACCTGACCCTGCCCGTCGCCGGAACCATCGCGGGCGGCTCGATCAACTGGCCGATGACGCTCATTGTCGCGGCGATGTGGCCGTTGGCCGGCGTGACCGGCATGACCATCTACCGGGTGGCGCTGGACCGAGCCATGGCCGATGCCTACGTGTGTGATCGCTGCGGCGTGCGCTGGCCGCGCCGCTGATCGCCGCCGCCCGGGTGGATCGAGTATAATCGACTCCATGCGTCTTATTCCCATTATGCTGATACTCGCCGGGGTGCTTGCGCTGGCCGCTGCACAGCCCGCCGCCGCTGACCCGACTCTGCCGCCCGGCACCATCGGTCCGCAGGACTACCCGCCGGATGTCAACCCGCTGACCGGCCTCCCTGCTGAGGACCCATCCTTCATTACGGAGCGCCGCCCGCTGCTCGTCAAGGTCTCCAACGCGCCGGAGATCGTGCGCCCGCAGAGCGGCCTGACCCACGCCGATCTGGTCTTTGAGCACTACGCGGAGGGCGGCTGGACGCGCTTTACGGCCTTGTACTGGTCGCAGGGTGCCGACCGGATCGGGTCGGTGCGCAGCGTGCGCCTCATTGATCTGCAGTTGGCGCCCGCCTTTGATGCCCTGGTGGTTTTCTCCGGCGGCTCCAACGGCGTGATCGACACCATCCGCGCGGCCCCGATCTACCCGTTCAACGTGATCTCACCGCAGTTCGGCTACGGCGAACCGTACTTCCGGCGCATCCCGCGTGAGGGGCTGCCCTTTGAGCACACCATGTTCACCGACACGGCTGATCTGTGGCGCTGGGTGGAAGAGCAGCAGGTGCGCACACAGACGAACCACAGCCGCCCGGGCTGGGCGTTTCACCCGGTGCCGCCGCCCGGCGGAGTGCCCGCTGCCGGGGTGCTGGTGGACTACATCCGCACGGACGCCGAATGGCGCTACGATCCGACTGTGGGGCAGTACCTGCGCTGGACGGACGGCATCCCCCACACCGATGCCGTGAACGGGCAGCAGCTCGCCTTTGAGAACATTATCGTCA
>JAADYX010000314.1 GCA_010092885.1 Chloroflexota bacterium
AGCGCATTGTAGGGTACAATATGACTGCGTTGGGGCATCAACGCATACTGTCTCAGTCGAAAGAAGACCAGTGCGTAAAGCACGGCATTCGGCGTTAACGGCAGAAGCCCCCGCCTAAAGGCGGGGGGAGTATGTCACACTCATGTCATCAGCGATAGTGGCCGGGAATCGCTTCGGTGAACGCTGCGGCAGCGTGTACGCGGCGGGCACCCACATGCGCCAGCCGGCGAATGCGCTGCATCAGTGCGGCGGACTGTTGGCGGACGTAGTCCCGATCCTCTACATGCCCCGTCAGCGTGACCGCCCGGCCAACCGTCATGGCGTAGGTGCCAAGCGGCAGCCAGCGGGCATCTTCGGTCATGTCCTTGATGGTGGTTTCAACCGTCAGCACGTGGCGCCGGTCCACATGGATGCCGACCGGCACAATCGGAACGCCTGCTTCCAGCGCCATACGGACAGTGCCCGTGCGCGCACGGCCCATCTCATCCACGCTCGGGCTGAGGGCCCCTTCCGGGAAGATGCCGACCGTCTCACCGGCACGCAAAGCGGCCAGGGCGGCCTCATAGGCGGCGCGCCCGTTCTCGCGGCGAACCTCGATATGCCCGGCTCCGCGCAGGTAGTCACCGAACAGCGGTGCCTTGAAAGCCATCTCCGTGACCAGCAGGCGCATCGGCTGCCGCGACAGGGCCAGCAGGTAGAACGGATCCGTGGTGGTGGGGTGATTGGCCGCCAGGATTTTGGGCCCGGCGGGCAGCGGATCCAGGATGTCCAGATCCATCTGCAGGATGTGTTGGGTGTAGGTCCGGATTACATGGTGACCGAGTGCGTACAGCTGTGCTTCCATCTTCGCGCTCCTGAGTAGGGTTGCCTTCACTACCCTTATGATGTCAAAAGCGCGCTTCAGAAGGATCAATCTAAAGCCACATTGCGGGGTGTATTCGAGCACTACACCTTTCGGATCAGTGCCAGTCGAGCAGGCCGATCTCGCGGGCTTTGGCCAGCGCCTGCGTGCGGCTGCTGACGCCGAGTTTGCCATACAGGTTGCTGATGTGGCGCTTGACCGTGCCTTTAGCGATGATGAGGCGCTCGGCGATATCCGCGTTGGTGTACCCCGCAGCGATCAGGTCGAGCACTTCCAGCTCGCGCTCGGTGAGCGGCTCCACGAGGGCTTGATTGCCAGGCCGCTCCGTGAGATCAGCCTGCGCGGCGAGTGCGTCATGCGCCCGCTGATGCGCCAGGGCACGGTCAGCATGGCCGTGGGCTGCATACCATGTCGCGGCCGTCTGGTGCAGCGCAGCCTGCTCCGCCTCGCTCAGTGTCAGACGCAGCACACCGGCAAACAACCCGTGATAGCGGTACCATTCACGCCGGTTGTCCAGCGGGCTCAGGAACAGGTTGGCCTGTTCAAGATGTTCAAGCAGCGCCTGCGAATCGTCGCTGCCGGTCAGGGCATCACACAGTGGCGCGGTCAGCCGGTCGAGGATGGACGTCTGCCGGAGGAAGCGCTGCAGCCGCTCATCGGTCTGGTCGAGCACTTCCGCCATCAGGTAGTCCACGATGTAGCGGTCATCCCCGGCAAACGCCGTGACAAAGGCATCGATATCGTCATGGCGGCGCAGGGCCAGCCCGGCCAGCTGAAGCCCCGTCACCCAGCCTTCGGTGCGCGTTTGCAGCGCGTCTATCGCCCCGGCGGAAAGCGACAGGTGCATCGTCTGGGTGAGGAATGCCCCGGCCTCCTCTGGCCGGAAGCGCAGCGCCTGCTCCCGGATCTCGGTCATGCGGGCGCGGGCGCGCATCCGAGCCAGCGGCAGCGGCGGATCCTCGCGCGTGCCGATCACGACATGCAGCCCCGGCGGCGGGTTTTCCAGCAGGAAGGCCAGCAGGTCATGCGTGTCAAAGCGGCTGATCAGATGGTAGTCATCCAGGACGATGACGGGCGTGGTGGGCAGGCGGTCCATATCGTTGATCAGGCCGCGCAGCAGGTCGGGCGGATCGGCCTCTGCGTCAGGACGCCGCACCGCCTCATCCGCTTCGTGCAGTGCACCGATCAGGTACCGCAGGAAGCTCGCCGGGTCGTTGTCTTCCTCCCCAATGTTGATCCATACAGCGGGTGCACCGGTCGTGTCAGCCCACTCACGCATCAGGGTGGATTTGCCAAAGCCCGCCGGGGCGGAGACCAGCGTCAGGACGCGGCCCGCCTCCCGGCCAGCCTCTATCTCAGCCACCAATGCCGCGCGCGACACACGGTCGGGGCGGGCTGGCGGACGTCGGAACTTGCTTAGCAGCAGCGCATCAAACGCCATCGGACCATCTACTCTGTTTCTCTGGTTCAGTCGGGCGGTCGAGGGGTTGGCGTTCCCCCAGCGACTCCCATGTGATGAGGGTATCTTGCGCCTGTTTGGCCTGACTGCGCAAATACGACACGAGATAGATCAGCCCGCCCGCCCCAAGGAACAACATCAGGGCGATGCTGAGCGCCGTAGGCACCAGGTTGACCAATGCGGCATAGATGAAAAAGCAGATCACCGAGCCGAGCCACGCCGCGTAGGTCAGCCAGCGCCACAGCCAGAAGCCGCTCCACAGCGAACTTGCGTACGCCAGCACGCCGGAAAGCGCGAACAGCCCCGCCAGCGCCAGCGCGGTATGCAAGTAGCCGCCTGAGGTGAAGAACACCGTCACCGCTACCATGCCCCCGACCAGCGCCAGATAGATGGCCAACAAGGTCAGGTTGATCAGCACCTCCAGCCGGCGGCTTTTCGCGCTGAGCTTGCGCCGGGCTTCGGCGTCCAGCACATTGACCGACAGCAGCGGGATCGCCAGATCACGCAGGCGGGCCAGCAGGCCGTAGAGGGCTGCATGGTCGGGCAGGCTGCCGCGCAGCACCGACTCGCCATCGTCAGACAACACTTCCAAATTGCTGAACCAGGCTGTCCACCGCTCTTCGGAAAGCCGCCCCTTTACGCGGATCTCATAGAAGAACGGTTGTGTGGCCTCTACTATCTCGCTGGTACGCTGTTCATCTTGCATCATGGCTGCTGCCCAACTCATCTGATTGCTGTTTGCTTGTTTTCAGTATAGTGTATGGTGCGCACGGATGGATGGCCCAAAGGTTGTATCTTGGGCCCACGATATCGCCAATCAGAGGTGGGGCATGCGCATCAGCTTTGTGGGGGACAGCATCACCGAGGGCTTTCCGGGAACGTCGTACGTGGATCGCATCCAACAGGCGTTTCCGCAGCACACACTCATCAACCTTGGCCGGCACAATGACACCGTCCTCAGCCTGTACCGCCGCCTGCGCAGCACGCCCCTTGCCCCGCCTGTTGACCTATGCTTCCTGTGGATAGGCGTCAACGATACCATCTGCAGGGACACGCCCACATACCGCCTGGCGAATCGGCTGGCACCGCAGCAAAAAGCGCGTGATGATACGTCGTTTGAGGTCGCCTACCGGCAGGTGCTGGCGTTGCTCGCCCCGTACAGCGAGCAGGTGGTCGCCCTTACGCTGCCCTTCAAGGGTGAGAACCCGGCTTCAGCGTGTAACCGCGAACTCGACGCCCGCTCCCAGCTGATCGCCCGTATCGCTCGCGACTCCGGCGTGGCCCTCTTTGATATACGCGCCCACCTGCGTCCCCACTTTGAGGCATCCGCTGGCGACTATCTGGTGCAGAGTGCGGCGCAGGCGCTCCTTGATGCCTTCCTGCTGCGCTCTGACGAAGCCCTCACCCGCATCGCGGCCCGGCGCGGCCTGCACCTGACGTTCGATGGCTTGCACCTCAGCCCCGCCGGGGCCGACCTGGCAGCACACCTGTTCGCCGACCACATCCGGATGCTGGAGAATGCGAACCGCACACCCGCGTAAGGAGGTGATGATGCCGCCCAACCCCATCGCCGAACGCCTCCACCGTCAGACCAACGGGCCGGATATACGGCTGGTCTTGACCGCTGCCCTCCTGCTGGGGCTGCTGCTCGGCATGGCACAGGCCAGTCTGCCCGCCAGTACCGCCCAAGGAATCGGCACGGCGCTGCTGGTCGCGATGGCCGCCTACCCGCTGCTGTTGGTCATCCTGGTCGCCCTGATCGCCGTGGCGCTGGTCCGTCGGGACCACAGCGCCGGAACCTTCATGCTGCTGCGCCTGACCAACGACCTCGATCCGCAGGTCCTGTTTGATGCCTACGCGCGCGCGGCTCTGCTGCGCAGCCGGATGGCGGGGGCCGTCCTGCTGGGGCTTGGCATCGCCTGGGCTGTCGGCGTACTGGGCAGCGGCGCACAGCCATTCCTCGGGCCGGCCCTTGTGCTGGCGCTCTGGTGGGGCTTTGTGGCTGCCAACGGCTGGGTCGGCCTGGCCGCCGCGCTCGTGGCCGCCTTCCGGTCGCCCGGTGAGGCGCAGCTGGTCCTGCGGCTGGTCGGTGGGGGCTTCGCGCTGCTGCTGGCCAACTTCATCGCCCTCGGCGTGATGAGCGCCCTGGTGCTGCTCCCGCTGCCGTTTTGGCTGTGGCTGCTCGTGCAGGCGGGCCGGTATATTCGTCTTTCAGCAACAATCGAGGCGGTCTAACCATGCGCTATCTGGGCCGACATATCGCTGCACTGGCGGGTTCGGCAGCGATCCTGCTGTTCTTCTCCGAGTTCTATTTTCTCAATGAAGGGCCTGTGTTGGAGGTGCTCGCCACGCTGCGCAGCGCCCCGCCGCGTGTGCTTCTTATGCTGTTCGAACTGGTGCTCTTCTATATGCTCCCGGCCTATGTGCTGCTGCTGGCCCTCGCCCATTTCCGGGTTGGCACGCTGTGGGGTTTGTTTCTGGCCGGGGCGCTGTTCGGCTGGGCAACCGAAGGGCTGTTCGTCCCGATCGTGTATGAGGCGATCCCGTTCTCCTTCATCTTCCCGAGTGTGGGGTGGCATGCCCTGGTTGATGTGCTGCTCGGCTGGTATCTGGTACGCCGCCTCATGCGGACAAACAACCTGCTGGTAATTGTGCCGCTCTTCGTGATCCTCGGTGCGGTGTGGGCCGGTTGGGCAACCTGGTTCTGGGCAGAGCCCGATCTACTGACACCCATCCCTCCGGAAGCATTCACTCGTTACACGCTGGTGACCAGCCTGCTGTGGATCGGTGGCATGCTGCTGCTCGACCAGCTTGGGGAGGCACCCTTCAGGCCGGGCGTGTGGGAAGCCCGCCTCGTGCTGGTGGTCGTCGGTCTGCTGGCCGGGCTGATGGCATTGGCCACCTTGCCGTTCTCACTGCTGCTGGCGATCCCTGTTGCGCTGACGCTGGCCGCACTGCACCGGGGCCGGAATGCCGGGCGTCTGGCACCGCTGCATGAAAAGCGCCCCGCTTGGTGGACCTACCTGCTGGCACCACTGACCCCAGCCACCGCCGCCCTCATCTACCCGATCTTCTTCAACACCGGGCAGGCAATACCCACGGAGGATGTGACCTTCCTACTGTTGGCGGCGGGCACACTGCTGCTGATCGCCGGGTGGGTGCAGCCCTTCCTGCTGGCGACCCCGCACCCAGACTCATAGCGCACCCACGCCACGAATCGAAAGGGCCGGGAGCATCTCCCGGCCCTGGGTTATCGGTGCAGCCAGACTAGTCGATGATCGCCAGCTCGCGCAGCTTCTCCTCAGGGATAAGTCCCTTGTTCCAGCCGCGCAGTTCGTAGTAGGCTTCCAGCATCTGGTCGAGCTCGCAGACGTGGCCCTCACTGCCTTCGGCGGTGCTGGGTTCGTCGGTAAAGCGGCTCGGCAGTGTGTCAGCGCCTTCGGTCTCACCGGCCAGAATGTTGTAGTAGCGCTCCAGGTTGTAGATGCGCTCACCGGCTTCCAGCAGGTCGTCGGGGGTGAAGCTTTCCAGCCCGACGAGAGTCCGGTACTGGTCCGCGTAGTTGTCCGGCGATTCGACGAACTGGCTGAACTTGCACAGGTCCATCGAGTCGGTGAAGGCGGAGAGATCCTGCAGCAGCTTGACCAGCTCCGGCTTGCTCTCCCAGTCGAGCGGATCGGTCTTCAGGTCGATGACGCCCAGTTCGCTGGCCGGGGTGTAGGCGCGCAGGTGGCAAGCGCCGCGGTTGCTGGTCGCATAGCCGAGGCCCATGCCCTTCAGGCCGCGCGGATCGTAGGCCGGGATGACCTGCCCGCGTACCGACATCGCCAGATCAGGCCGCCCGAAGTGCTCGGCAATGCCGCTGGCGGCTTCCGCGATGATGTCGCCGACACCGTCGCGTGCGGCGGTCTTCTCAACCAGCGCTACCATCTGCTCGTGGTCGCCCCATTCCAGCGCCTCGAAGTCCCCGTTGAGGCCTTCCTGGCAGATCTCGGCATAGCAGGAGAGGGCCCCGCCCATCTCGATTGTGTCCAGACCGTAGTCATTGCACTGCGCGATCATCCAGGCGACGGAAGCGGTGTTGTTGTTGCCCGCGAAGCCGCCCAGCGCCCATGCCGACTCGTACTCGACGCTCTCGGTGCGCAGCAGACGCCCGTTGTATTCGACTTCAACTTCCTTCTTGCAGGCGACCGGACACGCATGGCAGGTCGGCTCAGCAACGAGGATGTTGTCATTGACCCACTCAGCGGTGAGGGTCTCGTGGTCCGGCGCAAAGGTGGTGGTCTGCCCGTTGCGGGTCGGGTAAGCGCCGATGGTGTTGGTGATGTTGGTCAGCACGTTGGTGCCGTAGACGCTCAGGCCGCCCTTGCGCGGCTGCGTGAAAGCACCCTCACCGATAATGGCGTTCAGGCCGCCCTTGCGGGCCTCATCGAACTCATCAGCGAAGTCATCCAGCGGCTTGGTGTAGTCCTGCTTGGCCTTCATCACGACGGCTTTCAGGTTTTTGGAGCCGCCAACTGCGCCCGTGCCGCCGCGCCCGGCCGCGCGGTCGTCTTCGTTGATCCAGGCCGCATACTTGACCATGTTCTCACCGGCGGTGCCGATGGTCATCACGGAGAGGTCGTTCTTCTCTTCGTAGCGATCCTTGAAGAAGTCAATCGTGTCATGCACGTTCTTGCCCCACACCTCGCTGGCGTCACGGATTTCAACCGTGCCGTCTTGCAGATAGAGGTAGACCGGGGAGTCGGCCTTGCCCTCGATGATCAGTGCATCGAAGCCCGCCCAGCGCATCCGGGCTGCGGACCAGCCGCCGATATGGCTGTCAGTGACGGTACCCGTCAGCGGGGACTTGGTGACCAGGGCCTGGCGGCCGCTCATGTTCACACGGCTGCCGGTGACCGGACCGTTCATGATGCACAGCAGGTTGTCCGGGCCAAGCGGATCACAGGTCGGGTCGCCTTCCAGCAGGTAGCGCACGCCCAGGCCGCGCGCACCGATGTACTTCATTGCCCAATCATGCGGGATCTCCTCATAGGTGACCGTGCGATCCGTGAGGTTGATGCGGGCAACGTGATTGGCAAATCCACCAATGGTCATGAGAGTCTGTCTCCTTGAATAGAGCATGTACGTTGACGCCCATCTGCGGGTTGAAGCGTGCCAGTGTGGCAGAACGCAGATAGGACACACAGCCGGAATGGCCATGATTCCATAGCAAAAGGCCGCCCGGCACCATCCGGTCGGCGGCGGCGTGCGGCCTGGTACCCAGCAGTATAAATCTGATGTAAGCAACGGTTCTGCATGGGCTTAGGGGGAGCTATCTCGAAACGTTTGATCTACCTTAACGCCAAACGGACCGGCTGCCTACTACCATCTGTCATCATCGTGAATGACAGTTGTCATCAAACGGGGCAGTGCATACAATGGATGCAGCACACCTCTATCTTGTGAGAGATCCCCATGGCACGCAACATCTACCTTGAGGACCTACCCCTAACCGACGCCTGGGACCGGATCACCGGGGCGTTGGACAAGGCCGGGCTGTGGCAGCCCCTGGCCGCTGAGACGATCCCCCTGGCTGATGCCTTGGGCCGGGTGACCGCCGCCCCGATCTGGGCAGTGGTTTCCGCGCCGCATTATCACGCCTCCGCCATGGATGGCTACGCTGTCCGCGCCCGCGATACGCGCGAGGCCACGGAGACCAACCCGGTCACCTTCACGCTGATCGCCGGTGAGGCCGAGATCGAGCGGGTTGAGCGGCCCATGTTCGCGCTGAACACCGGGCAGCCGCTGCCCCTGTGGGCCGATGCCGTCGTGATGATCGAGCACGTTCAGCCCGGTGAGATCGACGACACGCTGATCATCCGCTCATCGGTGGCGCCCTGGCAGCACGTGCGCCCCATGGGGGAGGATATGGTCGCCACGGAGCTGGTACTGCCCGCCAACCACACTCTGCGCCCCGTCGATCTGGGAGCTGTTGCGGGCAGCGGCCACGCGCAAGTGACCGTCTGGCGGAAGCCGCGGGTGGCCATCATCCCGACCGGGTCGGAGCTGGTCAGCGCGGAGGAGGCCGCCGGGCAGCGCATCGAGGCCGGGCGGATCATCGAGTACAACAGCCTCGTGCTCGGCGCACAGATCGAGGCCTGGGGCGGTGAGCCCGTCCGCTGGGACATCGTGCCCGACGATTATGACGCCATCCGCGAGGCGGTCTTTGGTGCCGCGGAAGTCAACGATCTGGTGCTGGTCAATGCCGGGTCGAGTGCGGGCACTGAGGACTACACTGTGCACGTCATCCGTGAGCTGGGCGAGGTGCTTGTGCACGGGATCGCGGTGCGCCCGGGCCACCCGGTCATCTTCGGGCTGCTGAACGTCGATACGCGCCGTGTGCCGGTCATCGGGGTGCCGGGCTATCCCGTTTCCGCCGCGCTGACGGGCGAGATCCTCGTCGAACCGCTGCTCGCGCGCTGGCTGGGCCGCCCGCCGCACGAACCGGCCCTGATCGAAGCCGAACTGAGCCGCAAGGTGACCAGCCCCCCCGGCGACGATGACTACGTCCGCGTGACGGTGGGCCGCGTCGGGGAGCGCACCATCGCCACGCCGCTGGCTCGCGGTGCCGGTGTGATCACCTCGCTGGTGCGCGCGGATGGCATCGTGCGGATCCCGCGCTTTTCGGAGGGGCGTGAGGCGGGCCAATCCGTGAGGGTGCACCTGTACCGCACCCCCCACGCGATTGACCGCACCATCGTCGCGATCGGCTCACATGACCTCACGCTCGACCTGTTGGCGCAGTTCGTGGCGC
>JAADYX010000315.1 GCA_010092885.1 Chloroflexota bacterium
CTGGTCAGCAGGCCGACCCCGCCGATCTGGGTGACGACCAATGCGCGCAGGCCGCCAGCGCGTGCATCCGGATTGTCACTCTCAAACGCGATCAGGGCGAAGGAGCACAGCGCTGTGATCTCCCAGAAGAAGAACAGCAGGAGCAGATGGCTGGTAAGCACCAACCCGATCATCGCACCGATGAACAGCAGCACCCATGCATAATACCGGGCATAGTCCTTCTCGATGTATGCCAGGGAGAAGATCACGGTCAACAGCCCAATGTTGGCCGCTACGAGTGTCAGCAGGATGCCTAAACCATCCAGGTGGAAGGCCCATCCGAGCAGATCCAGGCTGGTACCCGCCTGCCCGATCAAAGTCCATGTGGTTAAGGCGGTCGCGGCTGCGGTTGCTACGGCAATGATCTCGACCGGACGCCGTGTCTTCACCACTAGAACAACTACAGCGCCTATCCAGGGAATCAGAATAGCGAATGGCATCACGGGGTCACCGCCTCAATACCGTCAGGTCAGCGATATCAAGCGTGCCCAGCCGCTGCTGGATCTGCACAATCAGCGCCAAACCGATGGCGATTATGATCGCATCGGCAACGAGAATGGCCAGGGCAATGCTCTGCCCGAGAGCGGGCGCACCACCGGCGTAACCGGCCGTGGCCACTGCCAGAATCAGGCCCTTGGTGAGAATCTGCACGGCAATGAGCAGCTTGAGCAGGTGCCGGCTCAGCAGCAGGCCGCCCAGACCGATTCCGATCAGGCCAACCGCCGCAGCCAGAACAGCCGTTGTCGTCATAGCTCCGTCCTCTCCTTTATCTCGGGCAGCAAACCCAGGACGCTGATCAGGCCAGCGAAGATCAACACGATCTGCAGGAGGGTGTTGGCGGCCTGGTCATGCCAAAGGGTCTGTGCGAGGGGTGATGTCGGGCCCGCCAGATCGGAACTTGCCAGCGGCTGCACCAGATAAACCAGCGCGGCCACTACGGCCAGCAGCAGCCCAACAGCCACCATGACCGGCAGCACCGGCCGCCGTTCGACCTGTTCCTCACCCACCAGATTCAATGTGAACACCAAAAGTACCGCGATCAGGCCGATGCCCACGCTTAGTTCAACGACGGCCAGCATGGGCGCTCCGAGGAGGTAGAGCATCAGGCTCAGTGATGCGCTGACCCCTACCAGGGCTGTCACGGAAACTAAAAGCCGCTTGGCACCCAGCGCAAGAACTGCGCATACCAGTATGCAGGCGGCGGTTATCATCGCGATCATGAATGCCTGCCTTTGTGTGGGGTCGTACATGTTTCTCTACTAGGATCTTAGTTGATCCCGATGTGGCGCGATAGTGCAATTGTTCACAAACACATACTGATCAAACGCTCTGTCGGGCAGTTTTGGGGTTGCTTGCGTGCCGGGCAATCAACTACAGTCTGAACGAGCACCTCGAACCACATAGGGCGCTACGCGCTGGAAAGTCGACCCGATGCCTTTGTTTCTACAGGCCATTCTGGCCGCTCTACCCATTCTGACCGCTGCGAGTCTGCTGGTCGCTTTTAGGTGGCCAGCGCGCCGTGTGATGCCGATTGTATTCTTCATGACAGCAGCCATCGGTCTGCTGCTGTGGGATATGTCGCTGCTTACAGTCCTCGCATCAACCATACAGGGGCTGTTCATCACCTTCGATATTCTCTTCATCGTATTCGGCGCTATCCTGCTGCTGGCTGTCCTAAAGCAGTCAGGGGCTATTGCGGTCATCCGGCAGATGTTTGTCGACATCAGCCCGGACCGCCGGGTGCAGGTGATCATCATCGCCTGGCTGTTCGGTTCTTTCCTTGAAGGTGCCTCCGGCTTTGGCACGCCCGCCGCGATTGTTGCTCCGCTGCTGCTGGCATTGGGCTTCCCGGCGATGGCAGCGGTCATGATCGGATTGATGGTGCAGAGCACCGCGGTGACTTTCGGCGCCGTGGGCACCCCCGTACTGATCGGCGTTACGGGCGGGTTGGAGACGCAGGCGCTGACAGCACAGCTGGCGGATGCCGGGCTGACGTTCAATGACTATCGTCAGTTGATCACAGCACAGGCGGCAGTTGTACACGGTATCGTTGGCACGCTGATGCCCACCTTTATGGTGGTGATGATGACCCGCTTCTTTGGGGAGAACCGATCGTGGACTGAAGGCCTTTCGATCCTGCCTTTTGCCCTGTTCAGCGGTGCAGCCTTTACCATTCCCTACATGCTGACGGGCGTACTGCTCGGCCCTGAGTTTCCTTCGCTGTTAGGCGCTCTGGTTGGGCTGGCGATTGTGGTCACAGCGGCCCGTGCGGGTTTCCTCATTCCAGATGACCCGTGGAACTTCCCGCCGGAAAGCGAATGGGAGGACGATTGGCGCGGGACCATCCCAACCGGCA
Source organism: Chloroflexota bacterium (assembly GCA_010092885.1). Taxonomy (GTDB): domain Bacteria; phylum Chloroflexota; class Anaerolineae; order Aggregatilineales; family UBA3940; genus TC-195. The sequence continues at coordinate 2,396 of JAADYX010000315.1, forward strand.
CACCAGACATTGAGCGTAAGGGCAGGCTCCCCCTGTGGTTGGCGTGGCTGCCTTACGGTCTGCTGGCTGTGGGATTGGTGCTCACACGCCTACCGGCTCTGGGCATCGGTGAATGGCTGCAAAACGCGCTGCGCATCCAATGGGAGTCGATCTTCGGCACATCCATTTCCGCCTCAACCACGCCATTGTATCTGCCAGCGGCGGTGTTGGTGGTTGTTGTCCTGTTGACAGTGGGCCTGCACCGGATGCAGCTTAAACAGGTGCGTGCTGCCCTGGACGAGGCAAGTGGCATCCTGCTGAGTGCGGGATTCGTGCTGTTGTTCGCCGTACCGATGGTCCGTGTCTACATCAATTCCGGGTTTAATGCGGCGGATCTGCCGAGTATGCCGATAGCAATGGCCGAATGGGCTGCCGCCAATGTGGGTGCAGTCTGGCCGCTGCTGGCACCGAGCATTGGCGCACTTGGCGCGTTTATCGCAGGGAGCAACACGATCAGCAACCTGATGTTCAGTCTGTTTCAGTTCACAATCGCCGAGCAGCTCTCGGTTTCAGGGGCATTTGTGGTGGCTCTGCAGGCAGTAGGGGCGGCAGCGGGCAACATGATCGCCATTCACAATATTGTGGCTGCTGCCGCGACAGTAGGGCTGCTGGGCCGTGAGGGTGCACTGCTGAAAAAAACCATCATCCCGACAGCCTACTATGTGCTTTTTACGGGCATTATCGGGCTGATCGGGGCCTATGTCATCGGCGTGGGGGATCCCCTTTTGGCACCCTGAGGCCGCTGCGTATGATCACCGGGATGCATTCTCCCGTAAGGGACACTCGCCATGCATTCGGCAGCACACGACGTCCCAGCCCTATGAGCGAATGAGTAAGGTCGAATGACACGAAAACTGTTGGTGTGGTTCTGCCTATGCGGATTGTTGTTAAGTGTTTTACGTTTCTGCTTCTGAGCGAGCAGCCTGGGCCTTATGAAGACGAGCGTACGCCGCTTCTTCAGTCTCAACCACCCATACAGAGCTGCTGAACACGGATGTAAAGATGGAAGACAACCGTTGAACAAATCGATTGTTGCTAATCACCACCTGGACCCCTAAATTTTCGTGTGTCAAGGCGGGGTGTCCGGCAATCTCTGGAAACCGAACCAGCCAGCGATCAGGAATTCTCTTGAGTCGGAAATCCAGGAGATAGTCCACCGTATGATTTACGCTGTCAATAAGCTCGAGTGTTTTGCTCATGTTGTTGATCATCTCGTCGATAGTGACGCCATCCTTCAGTGTGACGCGGATAATAGTCTTCTCGTCATTGTCCCACGTGATTAGCACATTCATGATAGAGTCTCCGGTAGGCAACGTAGGTTGGGTAACATGGTCGAAGCACTACAAGTATTTCTCAATATATCTCGAAGGGCTATGCGGAACAAATTGCCCGCGGCGCTTCCAGATACTCGTCTGTGTGGCACCCGAGGTGCCAGTCTACGTTGATTCTTCGCGTACCCACACAGTTAATTAGCGCATGGCTGCTACGAGTCGTGCGACAGCCAGAAACTCTGTCACGGGATTTTCCACTGTTTCCACTTTAAGCATCAGTCCATCAACCCCACTTTGGCTAACCTCGTGTATCCTGTCGCCTATTTGGTTTGGCGTCCCGTAGATGAAAAGATCATCGAAGAGGTCATCGGATATCATGCCATTGTTTGCTGTGTATCCTGCTTTGGCAAACATGTCGATGTAGAATGGGGCTTGAAGATACATGCTTATCGCCTGCTGCCCAACCTGTTTTGCGATCTCACGATCTTCGTGCCAGATGATCGCTGGACTGGCGATTGCAGGAGGGACAGGTCGATTTACAGCGTCTGCACTAGTTTTGATGGCGGGCTTGGCAATACTCAGAACATAGGACAGTGGCGCCCAGCCCGACAATATGCCATCGCTCATTTCACCACCCAGCCTGAACATGGGTTCACGAAGTGCTGCCAAGAAAATCGGAGTTTGTGGCGGAGTAGTTGGTAACATCGGTGCACCATGAACTTGAAAGTACTCACCTTCAAAATCAACGGCTCCATCCCACAACATTTGACGAAGGACGGTGATGTATTCCTTCATGTAGGTAACAGGTTTACCGAAGTCGAGGCCATACATTCCCTCTATGATAAAAGGATGACTCGACCCTAAGCCGAGACGGATCCGTCCGGGCGCTAGCTCACCAACTGCCAAGGCCTCTGTCGCCATAGCAAGAGGGTGACGAGTGTAGACTAAGACGATCCCCGTGCCCAACTGGATGTTTTTTGTAGATGTGGCAAGAGCGCTAATGAGAGCAATTGGATCGAAACTCAAGGGTACTGATGGGACCCACACACCTTGAACGCCTAACTTGTCACATTCGACGATAGCATCATAGGTCATTTTCGCGGTTGGCTGAAAAACGACCAGACTCATATCCATGCCTAGACTCTCCTAGTAAGAGGGTTAAACTACACCGCTGGTTGTAGTTCGTAGTGATGCCGGCTGTTCGACCTTATCGCAGCATCAAACGATTCAGGCAACGGTCTATGGCTACCGGGAATACATCGTTCTCCAGTTTACCAACAAACAACGAGAGGCCAAAAGAAATGGCGCGCTCTTCACTTAAGAAAAATATGAATAAGTCATTGCCTTTTGCTTTATCTGCCCATCTAACAG
>JAADYX010000316.1 GCA_010092885.1 Chloroflexota bacterium
CATCTGGATCGCGCAACTCAAAGGCAGAGACCGGCTCATAGAGAACGGCCTTGCCATCGCCATCGCGCACCTTGATCACGATGGCGCCAAAATCGGGATCGCCGGTGTGGAGCACGGCTGCCAGCCCGGCGTTGATGTGATGGCGGCACATCTGTTCACGCTGACGCTGTACGGCCCGTACTACGCGCTCGGCTTGGTGCCCGGCGCCAGCGCACCCTGACTGCCTTCGATGAGCAGGGTCATCAGCCAGCGGGCCATGTCATCCGGCGGATGGGGGAGATCGTTTTCAATCCACCAGGTGAGCACAGTGAGCAGCGCCCCGGCGCTGAACTGCACCACGATCACCTCCGGGATGGTCAGCGTGTGCCCGGCTGCCCCGACCTGACGCAAACGACCCCGGGACTGCTCTTGCAAAAAATCAAACAGCAGCGCCCGGAAGGTCCGTTCGCCGATCACCAGCTGGTAGAAGCGACGGTGCTCCCGTGCGTGCTCGAACACACGGACAAAGTGCGCCGGCGGGTTCTGCGGTGAGGTTTCCCACAGGACGACAGCAGCATCCATGAATTCGGCGGCCAGCTCCGTGAAGAGTGCCCGGGCACCCTGTTCGAGCAGATCGTACTTGTCAAGGTAGTGCTTGTAGAACGTGGTGCGGTGCACCATTGCCTTCTCGCAGATAGCAGTGACCGTAATCCGCTCGAAGTCCTCATGTTCGATGAGCGCCAACAGCGCCTCCCACAGCAGCTTGCGCGTCCGCCTGACGCGCAGATCCTCCGTGTCGTTCATCTACAGATTCCCTCCCGTGTAGCTTAGTCGACAGGCCGCGATTTCTGTGTCTTGACCGGGCGGTGGTCTCATGCTGAAATGAGACTAAAAGATAGGAGCATCTCATGCCGGAAGCAACACAGACCGGGGTCACCCGACTTTATCTATCACAGAACGACCTGTTGGACAATCAATACGTGCGTGCGCTTTCCTACGGGGCCTATGATGCCGCCTCCCCGGGCGAGATCATGCGCATCGCGGCGGACCTGCGCGGCAGGCCCTCCACCCGGGCCAACTGGATCGCGGCCTGGCAGCGGCAGGGCGAGCGCGCCCGTGAGCTGGCTGAGGCCGCCGAGGCGGCAGGTCATCGCTTCACCGCGCGGGCGGCCTATCTGCGCGCCTATAACTATCTGCGCTGCGCCGAGTTCTACTTCCCACGCGCCCAGCCGGAAGCCCATCGCGCCCTCTACATGCAAAGCGTCGCCTGCTTCGACAAAGCCATCGCACTGCTGGAAACCCCCGTGCAGCGCGTTGATATCTCCTACATCGATGGCATCAGCCTGCCCGGCTACGTCTTCGACCCGGCGGGTGCGCCGCGCGGCACCGTGATCGTCTGCGGCGGCGGCGACTCCTACGGTGAGGAGACCTACTTCACCGCGGGCGTGCCGCAAGCACTGGAGCGCGGCCTGCGTGTGATCGCCTTCCACGGGCCGGGGCAGCGCGGTCTGCTGCACCGCCACCCGGACCGCGTCTTCCGCCCGGACTATGAAGTGCCCATCGGAGCCGTGGTCGACTTCGCGCTGGCCCTGCCAGGTACCGACCCGCAGCGCCTAGCATTGTACGGCTATAGTCTGGGCGGTTATCTGGCACCGCGGGCCGCCGCCTGTGACCCCCGGATCAGGGCGCTGGTGGCCAACGCACCGATGATGAACTTCCATGACTTCATCCTCGGCGGCGTGCTCACTGTGCTGCCGGGCCTGCTCCAGCCGGTGGTGAACCGCATGGCGGAGAACCTCTCTGACGGTGTGTGGGACTGGCTCGGGGAGCGCAGCCGCGCCAAGGACTGGCCCTACGACGCCACCTTTGAGCTCTACATGGGCTGGACCAACGGCGTGCACACCTTCTCCGACTATCTGGAAGCCACGCAGCGCTACAATCTGGATGGGCTGGTCGAGCGCATCACCTGCCCGACGTTGTGCATCTCAGCGGAGGGTGAAGGTCCAGAACCCATCAAGCAGACGGTCGAGTTCTACGAACGGCTGGCCGCCCCCAAGGATCTGATCACCCTGCGCATCATCGATGGGGCGGACAACCACTGCGGCATGAACAACATCCCGCATACATCCGCCCTGGTCTACGATTGGATCAACGATGTGTTCGACGGCATCCGGCCAGAACCCGCAGCGGCGTAAGCCGCACTGCCACAGGGGTTGCCCTTCCAGACGGGTGACCCCATCCGCACGGCGGACGGTCGCCCCGGCGCGTGTTCAACCTCACGGTCGGTGAGGCCCATACCTTCTTCGTCGGCGCGGGCGAGTGGTTCGTTCATGCTGTGGATCGTCGAGCCTTAGGTGAACATCCAGCGGCCTCACAGCGCGCTCAACTACCGCCCGCCAGCCCCTCATGCTATACTCGCCTCTATGCTCCAGGGACTAACTCTCCTGAATAGACTCACATGACATCGGCTGCGAGTCGAGAGGTTGGCGTGTACATGCCAGGGAGCGACTATAGAAAGGCAGGCACCGTGACCTTTTCGCTTTCCATACGCTCGCCGTACACACGCAACATCTATCTTTCCGCCTCCTGGCAGCCCGACGCAGGCAAGACGGCCAGCTGGGTGGTCGTCCGTGACTTGGACCAGCGCGGCTTCCGGGTGGTGGGCGATGTACAGCACGCTGAGGAACTCGACAACGACCGCATCATGCGCATCATGCACGGGTGCAGCGGATATGTCGCCGTGCTGCCGCACCGGCCCCACAGCCCGCTGAAAACCTCGCCCTACATCCTGGCGGAGATCGCGCTGGCGCTGCGCTGTGGGCTGCCGGTGGCGCTGTTCGCCGATGACAGCATTGGGCTGACGACCGCCGAGATGGATGGCCACACCCAACTGAGCTTCCCTGACCTCGAGACGGCGGGCGATGTTGTGCTCGACCCGGCGGATCTGCGTGTACCGCGCGCCGATCTGTTTGGGCCCTACACCTATCATGAGGGGCCAACCGCTGAGCAGGATCTGTTCGGGCTCATTGAGGAGTATGCCGAGATGCTGCGCCGCCGCCCCCCTGCCGCCATCTCCGAACCGTACGCCTTTGTGCTCTCACAGGTGCAGGAAGAGGGCGGCGACTTTGATCACGCGCGTGAGGCGATCCGGGCAGCGGTGGAAACGGAAGCCGGGATCCCGTGTTTATGGGTCACTGATGAGACGCGCTACACCGTCAGCGGCCAGACCGGCACCACCGGCGTGCGGGCCAAAACGCGCGAGCTGATCCGGCATGCGGCGTTCATCGTGGCGGATGTCTCCCTGCGCGCCGCACCCCCCCACACTCACAACGAGAACGTCGCCTTTGAGCTGGGGCAGGCTGACTTCGCTGGCAAACGGATCTACATCACCCACAAGGCAGTGCGCGGCTACGAACCCTACTACGCCATTCAGGATGTAACCGTCGACAGCTGGCAGACCGAGGCCGAACTGCATGAGAAGCTCTCCGGTTGGATCAGCGCGCGCTCCGCGGACCTCGGGCGGCGTGTATACAATCGAGAGCTGGACGAAAACACACAGCAGGTGTTCGACCATCCCGGCTTTGCCTTCGACAGGCGGCGGACCTACCCGCTGGATATCATCCTACCGTTGGAGCGCTGGCTGATCGTGCTGGCGGTGATCGCGATCATTTTCAGCGCGGCGCAGATCGCGGAAAACGAGTTCAACTTTTCGGCCAGCTATGATTTTCTCTCCGTGGCCGTCTCCGTGATGGCGCTCTTCTTCGCCTCAGTGTACCGGGTGCTGCTGGCCTTCCTTTCCAAGAACCGGTGGGCGCGCTATGCCATCTACGGCGTGGCAGTGATCATGCTGCTCTCCTACGTGATCGTGACCTTCACCCGCTGAGTTCGCCGTCCGGACGCAGCATCACCTTGCCCCCGGACATCTGCTCGCTGTAGGTGCGCAGGGCCTCGTTGATGTCATCTAAGGCGTAGCGGGCGCGCACCGGCGTCCGGAAGCTGGCATCCCCCTGCACCTTCCGCCAGACCGATAACAACCGCACCAGCGAGATATCGTTGATCCACTGGGAGAGCCAGAAGCCCTCCACCCGTTTGTCCCGGAAGATGAACTGCCCCGGTGCGGCGGAGACGTTCGCACCGGAGAGGTTGCCGTACACCACGACCCGTCCGCCGCGCGGCAGGGCCGCCACCAACCGGCCCACCATCTCCCCGGCGACGGCATCCAACGCGATGGTGGCCTGCAGCTCCTTGGCCAGAGCAGCCAGCCGGTCATCGAAGTCATCTTCGCTGCTGTTGAGCACATACGCGCGGCCTTCAGCCCGTAGATCCGCGACCTGTTCAGCCCTGCGCACAATGTTGATCACCTTGAGGCCGCTGGCCTTGCCCACCCGCCACAGCATGCCACCGAGCGTACCCGCAGCCGCCGTCTGCATAAAGGCCCGCGCCCCGGACCGCTTCACATCGTCGACCATGGCATAGGCTGTCAGCGGGTTGACGACCAGCGCCGCTGCCTGCTCAAAGCCGAGGGACTTGTTGAACGGCAGGGTCATCATGCCTTTGGCGACCGTGTATTGGGCCCACGTACCGTCTTCGTCACGCTGGGAGCCGACCGTCACACGGCTGCCCACCCGCAGATGGGGCAGCAGGCCCGGCCCCTTCGCGACGACTGTGCCGCTGCCCTCAAAACCGGGCACCGCAGGCAGATCCTTGCGGAAACCGTAAATGCCGCTGATAAGCATCAGATCGGAAGGGTTGATGGGCGACGCCGCCATCTTGACCAGCACCTCGCCGGGGCCGGGCTGCGGAACGGGCACCTCTTCCACAGTGAGGTGCTCAAACCCCTCCGTGTAATCGTGCAGGTGCACCGCTTTCATCGTATTGGGGATAGTCATTCACAAGACCTTTCGTATGGCACGCCCGACCAACAGCCGTCCCTGTTGGAGGGCAGAAGGAGCATTGGCCCGGCGAATATCGTCCGGGGTGACGCCCGCCCGGCGCAGCTGCGCATCAAAGTGATCGCGGGCGGCCTGGTACAACCGTACATCCAAGTGATGGTAGGCCTGCAGCGCTTCGCTCTGCCCCGGGGTAAGGCTGGGCTTCGGGCCGGAAGCCCGATTGCGTGTGACCACCGTCAGGCGCGACCAGCCCATCACCCGCTGGAAGAGGGCCACTGACTCCGGGAAGCGCTCCGTCAGGCCAAAGGCGAACAGTCCACTCCGGAGGCGCTCCAGCGCGATGTGCAGATGCGCCTCAACGACCGGTTTGCGGGGACTCACATCAGCCAGATAGCGAACCTGCACATTGCTCTGCGTCCCGGCGTGCGTTTCCGGCCCGATAGTGCCCGCCGCCAGACCCTCCACAAACTCAGGGAACGGCGTCCGTATAAAGGCGGCAGCCCCATCGCGGACCTTGTGCCCGTACTGCGAGACCGCTCGGCGCACCGGATCGCGCAGCATGGTCACGATGCGCACGGGCTGCGCGAAGTGCTCCGCGAAACAGTACGATTCGTGCCCGCAAACCAGCCGCAGCCCGGCACGCTGCTCGGCAGACAATGTGTCCAGCAGCTGCTCGGCTTGGGCGGGGGTATACACGCGCCAGCAGCGGCGCGGCGGGAAGTGATCCTCAAAAGCCCAGATCAGGGTCATGCCGCCTGTCTTCGGGATGTGCAGGAAGAAGAGCAGCGGCTCAACCATCATATAGCAGCCAGCCGGGCCAAAAAGCGCTCAACATCGTACATCATGGAACGGGCGGGCGGCGAGATCGGCACCAGGAAGAAGTCAAACGCGTGGCCGGACTGCGGATAGCGGGTCAGCACCACGGGCACCCCATGTTCGCACAACACATCATACAGGCGCAGGCTGTGCTCGACCGGCACCAGATGATCGTCGTCCCCGTGAATCAGCAGCGTCGGCGGTGCGTTTCGGGTGACGTGCTCCACCGGCGACCCAAAGCGGTAGACATCCGGGATGGCATCAGGGGTGCCGCCGAAGAAGCTCGGCAGGATGCCTTCCAACGGCACATACCCGCCGCCCTCCGGCACGATACCCTGCTGCCTGACGACATAATCCGCGATGCGGGCCTGCAGCCGGTTCACTGCGCCGGTGCGCGGTTGGCGGCGTTCCCAGTCGGCCAGAAAGAGGCTCATATCGGTGGGCGGATAGGCGGCGATGATCCCATCCACACACAGTTCGGTATCGGGGCTGAGCTCCGGTGGATGCAGATCCGGGTGCTCGGGCGCATAGGCGGCCATCAGGGCGAGGTGTGCACCCGCCGACCCACCATAGAGAATGATCCGGTCAGCGTCCACGTTCTGCCGGACCCAGGCCACCGCACGCTTGACGTCCATCACCTGCCCAGGGAAGTGCGCTTGGGGCACCAACCGGTAGTCGATATCAATAACGGTGTGGCCGCGCCCGGTCAGCAGCGCACAGAAGGGACGCATCGCGCCGCCGCGCTGCCCATAATGCCACGCGCCCCCGTGCACGGTGATCACCGCCAGCCCGGAGCGAGGGGTGCCCGCCGGCGGCTGCCATACATCGCAGTGCAGGGCGTTGCCATCCACCTGCGCATAGACAAGGCCCTGCTCGGTCTCGCAGTCACGCGGGATGCGCACCGGCAGCGGCGACCACCGTCTGCGCAGCCATCGGCTGCGGTCCAAACCAGCCTCCCATTCCGGGCCAAAGACCGCTTCAAGCCCATTGTGGTCGCGGCTGGTCAGGGCGATATGCCGGGCCGCAACCGCCGCACCCAGCGATCCGGCCGCGGTCGCTGCCGGATCGCGCACGCTGAGGCCAAGCAGCGCACCGATGCCGCCCAACAACGCCGTGATCGGGCTGAGGGCTCCGGCAATGGATTTGGCTGTGCCAGCGACACCGCGCAAACCGGGGAGCAGGGTGAGCACGCTGACCATACTGGAAACAAGGGCTAACAGGCGAGCAACAGTTCGCATGGGGTCTCCTGATTGTTATGTTTCCGTACGGCCGGAGTATGGCACAGGTTCAGGCAGGGCGCGAAGCATAGTACAGTTTGCGCAGTCCGCGCTGCGCATAAACACCCATCTGCTGGAGGAAGCCCGGATCACGCACCCGCTCAACATCCGCATCGGTGATGTCATACTCGCGCAGCAGCTGCTCGAACCGGTCGACGGCGTAGGCGTATAGGTCCAGGTCAACGGCGTTGTACTCACGGATCGTCTCCACCATCCACGCGGGCAGGTCGTCGGGTCGGGGCTTTTTGCTGGTCACATTGCGCGTGATGTAAGCCATGTTCTCCCACCCGAAGGCTCGCCCAAAAAGAGCGATCGAAGCGTGGAAGCGCCCCGTCAGGCCAAAGACGGGAAAGCGCGCTTCAAGATGGGCGATGGCTTCATCTACATCAGCAGCAGGCAGCGACTCCGGCCAACTGCTGTCGCGTTCCGCCATGAACGGATCCATGAAGCCCTCGTTGAGCCAGCGGGTCTGCTTGTTGTCGATCATGTTGTTGATGAAGCGCTTCTCGATGCGGCCCTCGGCGACCTGTTCGACGAATGCCGCAAAGGGCGTATCCATGAAGTGCTGCTTGCCCTCGTCGATCTGAAAGTGGTAGATGGAGATGAAATGCTTGACCGGGTCACGCAGCATGGTCACATAGCGGGTCGGCTGGGGAAAGTGGTTGTGCAGCCCGAACGGATAGTGCCCGACGACAAGGCGCAGCCGCCGTTTGTGGGCATCATCCAGGGCGAGCAGCCGCTGCCGGACCCTGTACTCGTAGCAGTGGGCCACGCGCTGCACGGGGAACTGGTTTTCGATGGTCCAACGGAGGGTTTCTCCGCCCGTCTTAGGGATGTGCAGGTAGATCAGCAGCGTATCGTCCATAGCGCCATGATAGCCCCTCGCACCCCCCCCGGACAAGATCCGCGTTTGTTTGACCATTGTAAGTCTATGCGCACCAGATGGATTCTATAATTGGACACACAACAAGTAGAGAGGGTGTGTCCATGGACATCAGCAGGAACTCATTTATCAATCTCGCAGAAAAGGATGTAGCCCGCCGGGTTCGGGAGGCAGGTACTCGCGTCTGTGTCTTCCCGATCAACGGAACCCGGCGCTGGTTCTTCCTGGAACACAATACGGACGGCAGCGATCCGTGGCTGCTGTACATGCAGGCCGCCAGCCAACGGCACATTCAGCTGTACAAGCTCTTTTTCGAGCATGGTATCGATACGCTGCTGACGCCCATCTTCGGGCCGGACATCCTGGAACGCGGTTCAGACTATATGCGCATGGCCGCCCCCGGTATGGAGATGCTCGTCTCGCATCCGTGGTTCGCCGAATTCTACCGCAAGTACGATGTCCGTGTGCGCTTTTACGGCGACTATCGCAAGCACCTGGCGGATACGCCCTACGCCTACCTGAGTGACATCTTTGACAGTGCAGCAGAACGCACAGCATCTCACAGCACCCACCGCCTGTTCTACGGCGTCTTCGCCCACGATGCCACCGAAACCCTCGCCGCCCTGAGCATCGACTACTTCCAGAAGCATGGCACCCGCCCGGACCGGCGCAAACTGGTCGAACTGTACTATGGTGAATACATTCCGCCCGTTGACCTGTTCATCGGGTTCGACAAGTTCGCGGCGTTTGATATGCCGCTGTTGGCCACTGGCAGCGAGGATCTGTACTTCATGGTAGCCCCCTCGCCCTATCTCACCCGTGAGGGCCTGCGGGACATCCTCTACGATCATCTGGTCACGCGCCGCAGCGATTCGTTGGACTACAGCGCGCTCACCAGAGAAGATTGGGCCGCCATGCGGCAGTTCTACCGCGCCAACCAGCGGCGCACTCTCGGTGTGGGGCACCAGCATCCCCGCCTTGGCATGTGGTCGCCCCTGCCGCCAGGAGACCTGACCCCATGAGCGACCGCCTGATTGCACTGCTCCGTGAGTCGGGCGCAGGCGTGATGTCCAATTCGGCTTATGATGCGGCGTGGCTGGTCCGCCTCGGCGATATTGCGCCCGACCTCAGCGAGGCCGCCCTCGACTGGCTGCGCGCCAATCAGCTTGAGGATGGCAGTTGGGGCACACCCGAGTTTGACTATCACCATGAGCGCTTGGTGTGCACACTGGCCGCTATGATCGCACTGCACCGCCACGGCCACAACGGGGACTCGGAGCGCATCCGGCGCGCCGCTGACACCCTTGAGATGTGGTTGGGCGGTTTCTGGTTTGATCCCGCCGGTGAGACCATCGGGTTTGAGCTGCTCATCCCGACGCTGCTTTCCGAAGCACAGGACCTCGGCCTGTTAGATATCGATGTGACCGAAGTGATGATGACCTATGCAGCGGAACGCACGCGCAAGCTCTCCCGCCTGCCGGAGAGGACCATCAATCGCTACGTGACGGCCGCCTTTTCCAGCGAGCTGGTCGGTGAAGACGCTCTGGACCTGTTGGATGTTGACCATCTGCAGGAGGCAAATGGCTCGGTGGCATACAGTCCAGCGGCAACGGCCTTTTTCGCCATACATATCAGGCCGGGCGACGAGCGCGCCCTGGACTATCTGCGGCAGGTGACGCGCAACGGCGGCGCGCCGAACAACACGCCCATCGATATCTTCGAAGCCAGTTGGACGCTCTGGAACCTCTCGCTGCTGCCCAGCCTTGACGATGAGCTGTGCGCCGCTGCCCAACCTTTGCTCGATCTGCTGGAAGCCCACTGGGATGACAGGCGCGGCGTGGGCGCCTGCTCTGGATTTTCCCTGGTGGATTGTGACGATACAAGCGTCGTGTTTGAAGTACTGACCCGCTTCCAACGCGAGCCGAGTCTTGAGGCTGTCCTTCAATACGAAGTCGACACGCACTTTTTGTGCTTCCCTATGGAGTCAAACCCTTCGATCAGCACCAACATCCACGTGTTGGGGGCGCTGCATGCCGCCGACTATCCCGCTGACGCCCCCTCAGTGCGCAAGGTGATCACGTTTCTGCGCGCCAACCGTGTCAGCGATGCCTTCTGGTTCGACAAGTGGCATGCCTCACCCTACTACCCAACCGGGCACGCGATCATCTCACTGCTGCCCTACGAACCGGATCTGGCCGTGCCTGCTGTCGACTGGCTGGTAGAAACGCAGAACCCAGATGGTTCGTGGGGTTTCTACATCCCCACGGCAGAGGAGACCGCCACCTGCCTGCAGGCCCTGCTGCTGTGGCAGCGCGCCGGTCACGATGTGCCCGCGGAGGTGGTTACACGGGGATTGGCCTGGCTGCGGGACCACACGGACCCTCCATACCCCATGCTGTGGATCGGCAAGAGCTTATACACACCCGAGAAAGTCGTGGAAAATCTGGTGCACAGCACCCTGCTGCTGGCTGAACAGGCGTTCCCGGAAAGGCTTACGATGTCCGACAAATTCCTTGCTTTTGTGATCGAAGACGACCCGGATGCAGCCAACATCGCGCGCTTTGCCCTGGAAGCCGACGATCTCTTTGCGGTGGAGATCATCAACCGGGGGGACAAAGCGCTCGAACGGCTTAAAGACGAGGTCCCGCGCGTTGTCATCCTCGATCTGCATCTGCCTAAAGTGGAGGGCGTGGAAATCCTCAACTACATTCGTGGTGATGCGCGCTTTGAGAACACCAAGGTCATCGTGGTCACGGCGGACCCACAGCGCGCCGTGGATACCGCACAGGGTGCCGAGCTCATCCTGCTGAAGCCCGCGACCTTCAGCCAGATCAAGCGATTGGCTGAACGGTTGGTGGTTCCATCTGAGCGCTACTACAAAGGCAGCACCTGATCCGGGCGGTAGGATTCTCCAACCTGGTTTATACTCGCGCCGTGACTTGCGTGTTCATTTCAAGGAGAGAGAAGTGAAAAATCCAATCCTATTGATTGTTGGTGTCCTGGCTGCGGCCGCACTTGCCTGCACGGGAAGCGGGGTCTCAACCGAGGAAGCACCGCCGGTACCCACCGAGGCACCTGACTTTGCTGACGACTTTTCAAGCGATACTTCCGGTTGGGATATCACCACCGGCGCAACCTATGAAAATGGCCAGTACGTCATTACCACGGAGGAAGACTCCATTGTGGAATGGGGTGCAGCCAACCGCGTGTTCAACAACGTGACGGTCACCGTGGATGCCATACCGCTGAGCATCAACAGCAATGAAAACCTGGAGTACGGCCTCGCCTGCCGCCTGAATTCCAGCAATGGAGATGGCTACTATGCCTTTGTGACAGCCGATGGCTTCTGGGCGCTGGCCAAGGCCTCCGGCAATGAGTTCTTCGATCTGGTCGACTACACCTCTGCGGGGGCCATCCTCAAAGGGGCCGAGCAGAACACCCTGACCCTGAGCTGCATCGACAACACCATCCGGTTGGAAGTCAACGGGCGTGAGGTCGGCAGTGTGCAGGATGATGAATTCCTCAACGGCGATATCGGCCTGGCTGCCACCAGTTTCAGTGTTACCGGTGACCGCGTCGCCTTCGACAACCTGATCGTGTACGAAGAGTAGTGGCCATGCGACGGTTCGCACTCATTGTACCGGTACTGATTCTGATGGCGGCGGCGCTGGCATGTGCAGGGGGGACCAGCAATCTCTGTTCCACCAATGCGTCCGGCGTGCGCAGCTGCAACGGGACCATCGCTTCACTGAATGGCAGCACCTCAATCGACATCGGCGACTCGCTGATGGCGGGGCAGTATGCCTATGTAGTCACGGTTACGGTGGATTCCGGCAGTGTGGACGTTTCCTTCGTGGATGCGGATGGTGCAGTGGTCTCCGGAACGGCCTCGGCGGCAAGCCCGCTGACGCTTTCCGGGCAGATCGCGGTCACCAGCACGGAGTTTGAACAAGGTCGGGTTGAGCTGAACGGCACCGCGGAAGGGCTGACCTACCAGCTGACGGCCCAACCGTAAGCCCAATCGGCTGCAAAAAGAGGGGACGCGTGGCGCGTCCCCTCTTCGTGATTCAGCTTGTGGCTGCGCTTTAGGCGATGTAGGCGCCACCGATCAGACGGGGGGCGGCGGCACTGTGATTGAGGGCCGCGGCGATATCGATAGTATCCGCCATATCATGCTCGAAGAGCTCCTGCCCGGAGGCTGTGCGGGCTAATGCATCAACCAGGTGATGCCGTGCGTGCTCGAACGCAGCAGCAGCGGCTTCGGCTTCCGGCGAGAGATTCCCGGACAGATAGCTGACCACGGCCCCCGCACCCAGCCAATCTTCCAAGGCCGGGCGCATCGTCCGGCTGTGTCGCCAGCGTTCCCCGGCGGGGATCACCGCCACTCGCCGCCCGAACTGCCGCGCCGCGATGGCCACCGCTCGTGCGTTGCGCAGGCACCCGGCGAACGTCGGGGCCTCATCACCGATCAGGCTGGAGAGAGCAGAGCCATTCATGGAGGGCAGCACCAGCCGTGTGCGCTCCGGGATCGTCAACAGGCTGGCCGGGCTGAGCTCATACCCATACTCATTCTCCCCGGCGAGCAGCGCCTTTTTCTCATCGGCAAAAGCCTGCGCGGACTCATCGTTGTATGGAAAGGGATAGATCACAGCCCCGTTGGCCGTCGCGACATCCACACAGGTACAAAACGAGAACACATCCACGATGATGATGGCATCAGCGGTTGGGCCCAACTGTTCGAGGCCCTCCTGCCCCCACTCGCAGATGATGTCATACCCCGGTTGGCGGTAGATCATCACTCCTCCATCCCGACCACAGTGATCGAGTCGCTTGTGCCTGGGGGATGCGTCCGCCCGTAGACCAGCCAGAACAACACATTAAAGCCCAGCCCGATCCCCCCACCGGCCAGGGCCTCCCCCCAGCGGTTCAGGCCGTCAGCCCAGATGGCCACCAGCCCAATGGCAGGCACGACGAGGAACAGCCCCGTCGCCCATTTGAATTTCCGTTCGGTGCGCATGAACATCAACAGGCTGGCCCCGATGACCAGCGCGATGAAGATGATATTGCCGGCGTTCAAGGCCCACACTCCAATCCTTCTGCGATGCGCCACATGTGCAGACTGCGGAAGCGGTCGGCTGGCCCGGTCAGCAGGTGCAGCTGCACCCCTTCCACCTGACAGCTGACCGCATACGTATATACCGGATTATACAGAGGGATGGCCGCGCCACGCTCGATAAAATAACGTTGGAAATCTCGATAGAGCTCTGCACGGCGCACCCCGTTCGGATCGCGGCGTGCGATCTCGATAACCTCGCTGATGTCCCGGTCGACAAACCCGCTGACGTTCTGCCCCGCCTCGATCTGCGACTCATGCCAGAAGGCGTAGGGGTCGGGGTCGGCGATGCCGCCCTGGTTGAACTCAACGAGGGCCGCATCGAAATCGCCGTCCTGCAGCCGCTCGATCAGTGTTTCGGCGTCTACCGTGCGCACATCTACATCCACACCCAGGTCACGCCATTGGTCTCGGATGCCGCGCGCCAGCCTGTCGGTAAAGGGATCGTCGAGCGCAAGCAGAGTGAAGCTCAGTGTCTCTCCCGCTTGCTCAAGCTGTGAGGCGGCCAGATCCGCGTCCTGCACCAGGGCCGGCAGCTGCGCATTGTAGGCCCACATCCCCGGCAGGATGGGCGAATCGGCGAGCACGGCGGCCCCACCCGCCTCTCTCAGCAGGGCTGTCCGGTCCAAACCGACCAGCAGCGCCGTGCGGACCTCTTCCTGCTGGAAGAAGGACACATCGGACGACTGCTGGTTGAAGATCACCGCTCCGAAGGCTGGCATCCGGGCCATATAGACGTTCAGCTGCGGGCTGTCGAACACAGCCTCACGCTGCGACTCAGTCAGGCCGCCCAAGCCCTGAGCGTCCGGCCCCAAAGCCGCGAAGGCCCTTGCGCCATCCTGATAAAAATCGAGGTAAACGGCCTCCAGACCGACGGCCCGCTCATCGTCGTAATAGCCAGCATACGGGGCCAGGTGCACAGATGTGACACCGCCCTCCTGGCTGATGCCCATCCAATCCAAGCGGCCGGATCCGATCGGATCAAGGTTAAACGGATCCTCAGTAAGCCCAGCGGCATCCACCCCGGCCAGCCAGTGCTCAGGCAGCAGGCCGATCCCGGCATACTCGGGGAAGGCGCTCAGCGGTTGGGTCAGCACAAACCGGACCGTGCGCTCATCGTCGGCATAGACTTCCACCGTACGCCAGAACGCAGCCCGCTCCGGCGGGCCGGGGAAGTCCGGATCGCGCAGCAGGGCAAATGTAAAGGCGGCATCCTCAGCCGTCACCGGTTCTCCATCATGCCAGGTGGCATCAGGGCGCAGCCGGAAGGTGATCGTCAGACCGTCGCGGCTGACCTCCCAGCTCTCAGCCAGATCCGGCACAGGCTGGCCGTACGCGTCCAGCCGCGTCAACCCGCTGAAGACAAGCGCGCTCAGGTCGCGGTCGGCCTGTGTGGTGGCCAGCAGCGGATTGACAAACTGGGGCTGCCCGACCACGGCCTCCCGGTAGACCTGCTCGTCAGCCGCTGCAATATCAGGCGGCGTTTCCTCCGGTTGGCCGCCCAGCAGGAAGAACAACCCCGCCAGCGCGATCAGCACCAGACCAACACCCAGCAGAATCAGCTGCCAGCGCAGCCGGGGGCCGGTCGGGTGCGCCCGCTCATCGTCTGCCGCAGAGGGCGCGTCTATCCAGTCAGACATAGAAAGGGGGACGGGTGGCTACCCTACAATGAACACGGTCACGATCACGATGATGAAGAACGCCGCCGACAGGCCAATCGTCACCTGGAACAGAGTCTTGTCCAGACCGCGGCGTGTGCCGCCCGTCTGGGTTGGGTCGGCTGAACCGCCCAGGCTGCCCAGGCCGCTGCCCTTACTCTGCAGCACGATGGAAACCGTCAGCGCGACGGAGAGTACGATCAATGCGATATTCAGGAATACCATAGCAGTCACACCTCGATAGGTCAGGTTCGGCGAGCGATTATAGCGCACGGCTTCCGCGGCGATCAAACACCCTCACTTGTTGCCCCGTCCCTGTGGACTCGATACAGTTACTCTGCTCTGGGAGAAACAAAGATGACGGCCTTCTAAATTCGTCCGTAAGATGGGCGCTGCTCACGCCGTCTACAGTGATCGATACCAAAGACTGAGGTGCTTATGTCTTCTCGCCGAAACTTCCTTAAGCTTGCCGGGGCGAGTGCCGGTGCACTGGCCGCCGCCAAACTGGGCATCAAACCGGCTGTTGCCCAGGGTGACATCCCCTGGGGTGACTTCGTCCGGCTCTCACAACTCAGCTGGAACGACTTGTATGGCAATCCGCCTGCCCTAGGCCGTGTCGGTCAGGGCGTGGTGTGTGTCAACTTCGATGGCAGCCCTGCCGCCGGGCTGAAGGTCTTCCGCGGGCCGTCAACCAGCTCCGGCATCGTTCGGAAAGTGTGTGCGCACTACGTCGCACCGATCTATGCCGCAGTGCGCGGCGAACCCTACGATGCACGCTCATGGTCGGATGTGTGGTATTACATCGGCCCGAACGAGGACGGGCAGGACGAGTACCTGCACTCCGCGTTTGTGATCCCGACCCGCGAGGTGCTCAACCAGCCGGAAGAGGTCACAGACTGGTTCTGGGGTGAGGTCACTGTGCCCATCGCCTACCAGTTCAAGAGCCCAAGCTTCAACGCCTGGTATGACTTCGACTATTACAAGGTCTTCTACGGGCAGGTACACCAGATCCTTGAGTCAGCAACGGACGATGCCGGCAATGTCTGGTATCGGATCTATGACGACATCGAACCGGACCGCCCGGCTTGGGTCCTGGCGCAGACCTTCCGGCGCATCACCCCAGCCGAGTTTGAACCCATCAATCCGCAGGTCCAGGACAAAGTCATCGAGATCGATCTGGGGCGGCAGACCATCACCTGCCTGGAGGAAGGCTATCCGGTGTTCCGCACACGGATCGCCAGTGGTACCGTCTACAACGCACCGGACGGCACCCCCATCGACTTCAGCACCCCGTACGGTGACTACGTTATCCAAGGCAAGCGGCCCTCCCGCCGGATGCGCGGCGGCGAGGAGTTCAACCTGGCATATGATGTCAACGCCGTACCGTGGGTCACCTACTTCAGCTTTACGGGGGCGGCTATCCATGGCGCGTACTGGCACAATAACTACGGCGTCCCGCGCAGCCACGGCTGCATCAACGTCACGCCGGACGCCGGTAAGTGGATCTACCGCTGGAGCCAGCCCTATGTTTCCTACGAGTACGTCAGCCGCCTGACCAACGAAGAACTCACCGACCAGCCCCACACACCGATCACGGTCATCTAGTACCAGCACAGCCCCTTCCAGCAGACGAGGAAGGGGCTGTCAGCTTCTCAGCGGAATGTAATCGTGGGCGCGTAGAACCTGAAGCCCAACTGCTCAGGTGACTGCACCGCGAAAAACATCGTCTGCCCCGGGCGCAGTGGGATCAAGTCGCCCTCCCCATCGAGAAGCTCAACCAAATGCCCCTCCTCTGCGGGATCGTTGCGCCACACAATATCGTAGACCTGTCCATCGCGTACCAGGTAACCGCTGCCTTCGCCGGTCAGCTCCGTGGTGAGCGCCGAAGATGAACTGGCCTGATCCTCGATCCAGCCGGTGTAGCTGTGTTCCACATATAGGATGACCACATTGGCGAAGGCGAGCTGTTCGCCCGTCAGCCGGTCAATCTCAGGCATCTCCTGCGGTTCGACCATCTTGCGATCCGTATGGAAGAACAGCCATTCGCCCTCCTCATATGCAAAGCGGAAGATCCCGCCAAGGTTCTCCTCAAGGAAGACCTCGACCTCAGTGGTCGGCGACCCACCGGCGGGCGGCTCCTCGCTGAAGGCCAGCCCGGTCAGGTCGACC
>JAADYX010000317.1 GCA_010092885.1 Chloroflexota bacterium
AGATGTGTATAAGAGACAGGTGTGCGCGCGACCATCAGGGTGGCCGTGTGCGCCCCAGCGAGGTCCGCCAGCGCCCGGATGCAGTCCTTGAGCATGGCCCCCAATTCAGTGAGTGCCTGCCTGATCTGAAGCACACGCGCTGTATCCATAATGTCCTGGGTGGTTGCGCCGTAGTGCACATAGTCCGCTGCTTGCGGACCGGCTGCCGCGCGCAGCTGGCGCACCAGCTCGATCACCGGGAACCCGACCCGCGCAGTGGATGCCGCCAGAGCATCCATATCGGGTTGGAAGGTCTGCGCGGCGGTGTTGATGCGTGCACCGGCCTCAGGTGGGATGATCCCCAGCCGGGCCTGCACACGTGCCAGTGCCGCCTCGACTTGCAGCATGCGCTGCACGGCACTCTCATCGGAGAAGATGGCGGCCATCTCCGTTGTGCTGAATAGATCCCCGTAGAGGCGCGAGTCCGTCGGTGAAAAGGCCATGGCTGCTACGGGTTGAAGAAGACCGTTTCGCTGTCGCCCTGCAGATGGATATCGAAGCGATAGGTGGGCAGATCGCCAGTGTCCTCCTGCTGCGCGATGAGCGTCTCACGCCGGGCAGAGTCGATCCGGCTGAGCACCGGGTCTGCCGCGTTTGCGGGCTCTCCGGCGAAGTAGATGCGCGTCACCGCGTGGATCAACATCCCCCGCGCGAAAACCCGTACATTAATGTGCGGCGCCTGCATGATGGTGTCGTCCCACGGGACAGGCCCCGGCCTGATCGTCCTCAGGGTGAACGTATCACCGGTTTGCCAGGTATCGACACGGCCAAACCCACGGAAGTGGGGATCGGCTTCGGTATGGCGCGGGTCATTGGGATGCGGATAGATCCCTTGGTAGTCGGCCTGCCAGACCTCGATCATGGCGTCCGGCACAGCGACCCCATCGCCATCGAGAACGCGCCCAGTAATGATGATGCGTTCGCCCTGTGTTTGCGGCGTGACCAGGTCGTTCTGCGCCTGCACGTCGATCAGCGCCGGGTGGAAGAACGGCCCGACCGTCTGGCTGGGGGATTGTCTGCTCACAATGCGCTCCTTCTATTCGAATGGGGTCTGCTGGGGGCCGCACACGACGATATCGAACCGGTAGCCGAGCGCCCATTCCGGCTGGGTGAGGTCCAGGTCAAAGGCGGCGATCAGGCGCTGACGGCCTTCTTCACTGGGGATGCCGTTGTAGATCGGGTCATAGGCCAGCAGCGGGTCGCCGGGAAAGTACATCTGCGTGACGAGGCGCTCCAGAAAAGTCGTGCCGAACACAGAAAAATGGATATGCGGGGGGCGCCATGCATTCTCATGATTGCGCCATGGATAGGCACCGGGCCGGATGGTGGTAAAGGTATACTCGCCCTGGTCGTTGGTCAGGGTGCGGCCCGCGCCAGTGAAGTTGGGATCGAGCGGCGCGTCGTGCTGGTCCTTCTTGTGGATATAGCGTCCGGCGGCGTTGGCCTGCCAGACCTCGATCAGGGCGTTGGGAATGGGATGCCCGGAGTCATCAAGCAGCCTCCCCGTGACGATAATGCGCTCACCGATGGGTTCCCCGTTGACGACGGCATTACGGGTCAGGTCGCTGTCCTCCGGGCGGACGGTGTCTTCCCCGTAGACAGGACCGGTCAGCTCGGAGAGCGTGCGCGGCAGCGGAACGAGCGGCTGCTGCGGTGAGCGCTTCACCGTGGAGCGGTAGGGTTCGTGCAGGTAGGGCGGGTGCACGCTCCAATCCAGGGCAGATGAGGTGGCATCAGTCATCGGTCGTGTCCTTTGTGTAGATGCGCTTGGCAATAGAAAAAGCGGTATTTGCGGCGGGAACTCCGGCATAGACGGCCACTTGCAGCAGCACTTCCTTTACCTCCTCCGCGCTGACGCCAGTGTTGGCCGTCGCGCGGAGGTGCATCTCCAGTTCGTGCTCCTGGCCAAGGGCTGCCAGCAGGGCGATGGTCAGTAGGTGGCGGGTTTTCGTATCCAGCCCGGGGCGGGCCCAAACGCTGCCCCAGGCGGCTTCCACGATGTAGGTTTGAAAGTCGGCGTCAAAAGGGGTCTGGTTGGCCTGCGCCCGGTCGACGTGTTCGTCGCCCAACACCGCACGCCGGATCCGCATGCCGTCGTCATGCTTGCTCATGGCGATCTCCTTGTAGGAAGCCGGCAATGGCCTGGCTGAAGGCCTCTGGAGCCTCAATGCAGGGCAGATGCCCCGCTCCCTCGATCAACTCGAAACGGGCCTGGGGGATGGCATCAGCCACGGTCTGCACCTCATCGGGCGGCGTGGCTTCGTCCTGTGCGCCGCACAGCACCAACGTTCTGGCAGTGATGCCCGGCACGCTCTCACGCAGGTCAGCGTCGCGCAGCGCAGCACATGTCCCGATGTAGCCTTCCAGCGGCATGCGGGCCAGCATGTTCAGGTAGCCATGGTACTCAGCAGGATGGGCCTCAGCGAAGCCCGGCGCAAACCAGCGCGGCAGGATCTCAGAGGCCATTGTGGCCACGCCGCGTTCGCGCAGGTCGTCAATGCGAGTCTGCCACAGTTCAGCCGTGCCCAGCCGCGCGACCGTATCACACAGCACCAACGCACTGACCCGCTGCGTGTGGCGCAGAGTGAAATCCATCGCGATGAGGCCGCCCACCGAAATGCCAATCACCACCGCCTGCGGCACGTCAAGCGCATCAAGCAGCCCCGCCAGATCGGCGCTGTGCTCGTCAATACGGTACGGTGCGGGTGGGCTGTCCGAAAGGCCATGGCCGCGTTTGTCATAGCGGATGCAGTAGTAATCGTCTGCGAGGTGCACGGTCACGGCATCCCAGATGCGGTAGTCGCTGCCGAGCGAATTCACGAAGATGATGGGCGGGCCGTCCACCCTGCCATCGAGGCGGTAGGCAAGGGTCAGGCCGCCGTGTTGGAGAAACTGCATCGCTGGCTATCCTCTGTCTCTTATACACATCT
>JAADYX010000318.1 GCA_010092885.1 Chloroflexota bacterium
CGGCGGTGCTCAGCGGCAGGGAAGCCGTCCTTTACGCCGGGGCCGGGATCGTCGCCGACAGCGACCCCGGCGCGGAGTGGGCGGAGACCGGGCTCAAGTTCCGCCCGATGATGGACGCCCTCGGCGGGGAATCCTCATGATCGACGCGACGAACCGCACCACGCTGTGGGCCAGCATTTTGGCCGATGAGCTGGCGCGCCATGGCGTCACCCACGCCGTGATCGCGCCGGGGTCGCGCTCCACGCCGCTGGCGGTGGCCTTCAGCCGGGATGAGCGCTTCACGGTGCACAGTGCGCTGGACGAGCGCGGCGCGGCATTCTTCGCGCTGGGGATCGGCATGGCGACGGCGCGCCCCGCTGTGCTGGTCTGCACCAGCGGCACCGCCGCAGCGAACTTCTTCCCGGCGATTATCGAGGCGAACCAGTCCGGTGTGCCGCTGCTCGCCCTGACCGCCGACCGCCCCGCCGATCTGCGCGGCAGTGGGGCCAACCAGACCATCGACCAGGTGAGGCTCTACGGTGGGCACGTGCGCTGGTTCGTGGAGCTGCCCGAGCCCGCTGCCAACCCGCCGGATCGCACACTGCGCAGCCTGCGCACCACGATCTGCCGGGCGGTGGCCGCCGCCACCGGTCGCAGCGGCGGCCCGGTGCATATCAATGTGCCGCTGCGCAAACCGCTGGAACCGGTCCCCGTGGCGGGCGATGTCCCGGCGGCGGTGCTGGCGGGAATCGGGGCGCGGGGCCGTGCGGCTGGCGAGCCGTTTATGGCCGTGCATACGGAGCGCCTCGCACCGCTCGACGAAATCGAGCTGCGCCCCCTGACGGATGCCATCCGGGGCAGCACGCGCGGACTCATTATCTGCGGGCGCGGCTTGGTCGATCCCGGGCCGCTGGTCCGCGTGGCACAGCAGACGGGCTTCCCGACGCTGGTTGAACCGTTCTGCCCGACCCGGCTCTCACCCGCTGCCACCCGTGAGCACCAGCTGATCCTCGGCGGCTATGAGACGTTTCTCCGCGGGGCGTTGGCCGCAGCACTCAAACCGGACCTGATCGTGCGGTTTGGCGATCCGCCGGTGGGCAAAGCCCTGCTGGATTACACCGAGCAGCACGCGGATGTCGAGCAGATCGTGGTTACGCCGCGCACGCACCGCCTCGACTCGGCGCTGACGACCACGGCGGCCATTCCGCACGAGCCGAAGGCCGTGCTGCTCGCCCTGATCGATCAGCGCGTCGGGGCCACGGTTGACCGGGCGTGGCAGGCAGCGTTTGTCCAGGCGGAGGCGCTCACACAGGCTGCCACCGCGGCGATGCACCGCGCCCATCCGCATGAAGGCACGGTCGTGGCCGATGTTTTTGCGCTGGCCCCGGCACGCGCTGCCGTCTTCGCGGCGAACAGCACGATCATTCGGCACGTCGATCAGTTCGCGCTGGGCGGGCAGGGGCAGTTCGTCTATGCCAACCGGGGGGCCAGCGGCATCGATGGCAATGTGGCCACGGCGGTCGGGTTGGCCCACAGCTACCCGACTACCCTGATCATCGGCGATGTGGCCCTGTACCACGACTTGAACAGCCTGCACCTGATCCGGCGGTTGGGCATCCCGTTGGTCATCGTGTGCATCAACAACGACGGCGGCGGCATTTTCCACCGGCTGCCCATCGCCGCACACGAGCCGCCGTTCCGGGAGCTGTTCGTCACGCCGCACGGCCTGACCTTTGCGCATGCCGCGGCGCTGTTTGATATTCCGTACACACGGGCCGAACCGGGCGAGGCCTTCCGCGGGGCGTACCGCACCGCGCTGGAAACCGGCGGCCCCCACCTGATCGAAGTACCCAGCGACGCTGCGGCCTTTGAAAACCAGCGGCGCGCCCTGATTGAGGAAGTCCACCGTCGCATTGAAGCGGCGGAAATTGTAACCAAAAAGGAGTGACACGATGACAGCTGGAAATGGGACTACTACGGTCCGCAACATCGAGACAAGTGACGTTGACTGGCAGGAGGTCAAGCAGTACCAGGAGATCACCTACCACAAGGCGAACGGCATGGCGCGCGTGGCGTTCAACCGCCCAGCGAAGCGCAACGCCTTCACCCCGCTGACCATCAGCGAGATGATCGAGGCGGTTGAGGATGCTTGGGAGGACACCTCCATCGGCGTGGTGCTGCTGACCGGCAACGGCCCCAGCCCCAAGGACGGGGTCTACGCGTTCTGCGCGGGCGGCGACCAAACCGTGCGCGGCGAGGGCGGCTACGTCGGTGATGACGAGGTGCCGCGCCTGAACGTGCTCAAGCTGCAAAACATGATGCGCAGCATGCCCAAACCCGTGATCGCGGTAGTGGCCGGTTATGCCATCGGCGGCGGGCATGTGCTGCACGTCGTCAGTGACATCACCATCGCGGCGGACAACGCCATCTTCGGGCAGACGGGGCCCAAGGTCGGCAGCTTTGACGGCGGGCTGGGTTCCAGCTACCTGTCGCGCATCGTCGGCCAGAAGAAATCCCGCGAGATCTGGTACCTGTGCCGCCAGTATTCGGCTGAGCAGGCGCTGGAGATGGGCTTGGTCAACACGGTGGTGCCGATGGAGCGTCTGGAAGCCGAGGCCGTGACCTGGGCGCAGGAGATCCTCGATAAGTCGCCGCTGGCCATCCGCGCGCTGAAGTACGCGCACAACGCGGATGTCGACGGACAGATGGGCCTCCAGCAGCTGGCGGGCAGCGCAACCCTGCTCTACTACCTGACCGAACAGGGCCAGGAAGGGCGCAACGCCTTTGTTGAAGGGCGCAAGCCGAACTTCCGCCAGTACCCGTGGCTGCCCTAAGCAGATGATGATGGAGCACGCAGCCACGCCCGACCGTACCGCCCTGCTCGCGGGTGGGGAGCGTTTTACCGCCGGTGATCTGTGGTCGGATGTGCTGGTCGACATGGCATGGCTGCACACGGCGGGCGTCGCACCGGGCGATCGAGTCGCGGTGTGGCTGCCCTCCGGTGTGGCCTACGTGCGCATGGTGTTCGCCATGGCGCGGATGGGCGTCACGTTGGTGGCGCTCAACACCCGCCTCACTGCGGAAGAAGCCGCCTATCAGGTGGCGGCTTCCGGGGCGAAGGCGGTGGTCCACGCGGGCGATCTGCCGGAGGGGTTCAGCACGCAGGCCCGTCTGCTGGACCGGCGCGACGCCCTCCCGGTGAACACGGCCAAACGCATCGAGATGCTGCCGTTCGACCTAAACCGCACGCAGGCGATCATGTTCTCAAGCGGCACGACGGGCCGCCCCAAAGCCATCCCGATCACGTTTGGGCAGCACATGCACAGTGCGATGGCCTCAGCATGGCGGTTGGGTGTCCTCCCGGACGATCAATGGCTGGCGTGCATGCCGCTGTATCACGTCGGCGGGCAGGCGATCCTGTTCCGGGCGGTGCTGTACGGCATCGCCGTGAACCTGCATCCGCGCTTTGATGTGGAGGCCGTCAGCCGGGCCATCGATGAAGAGGGGGTCACGCTGGTCTCGCTGGTGCCGACCATGCTGCACCGCCTGCTGGACTACCGCGCGGATCGGGCATTTCCGCCCTCGCTGCGGCTGGTTCTGCTGGGCGGCGCGAAGGCACCCGCCGCGCTGATCGAGCGGGCGGCGGCGGTCGGGCTGCCGGTGGCCGCCACCTACGGCCTGACGGAGGCCTGCTCACAGGTGGCGACCGCCACCCCGGCGCAGGTCCGCGCCAAGCCGGGCACGGTCGGCAGGCCGCTGGTCGGCACACAGGTCCGCATTGTGGACGAGCATGGCGCGGATCGGAAGCCCGGTGAGGTCGGTGAGATCGCCGTGCAGGGGCCGACCGTCTTCGGCGGCTACCTGGACAACCCGCAGGCGACCGCCCGCACCCTGCGCGCTGGCTGGCTGCACACCGGCGATCTGGGTTACCTGGACTCCGCCGGCGACCTGTGGGTTGTCACGCGCCGCACGGATCTGATCGTCAGCGGCGGGGAGAACATCTACCCGGCGGAGGTCGAGGCGGTGCTAGCGGCCCATCCGGGGGTGGAGGCGGCGGTCGTGGTAGGCGTCGCTGACGCGGAGTGGGGCCAACGGCCCGCTGCGGCGGTCATCCGCCGCAACACGTCACTGACCGCTGAGGACCTGCTCGCCCACGCGCGTGAGTCGCTGGCCGGGTACAAGGTGCCGCGGCAC
>JAADYX010000319.1 GCA_010092885.1 Chloroflexota bacterium
AGATGTGTATAAGAGACAGGCGGATGCCCCATCGCCTCAGCAGCGAACAGCGGCCCGCCCTCATCAAGGCGCGGAAAGGTCGCCGCCGGGCGCAGCCAGCTGAACGCGGCCAGCGCGCTGAGAGCTTCCAGCCGGTGCCAGCAGGCCAGCCACCCATCGAGTTTGGGGGCCAGCGCGTTGATGCGCCGCATCAGCAGCCAGGCGACAACCGGATCCCACGGCACGATCACGTTGAGCGGCACCCCCAAAAACGGATTGCGCCGCATGCTCGCCGCGCCCGCCAGCCAGCCGAGCCCGCCCAGGGCCGCCGAGGGCCGGTCATTCAGGATGGGGGCGGCGGCCTGCCGCAGCCGGTCGCTGTGACCGTAGCGGTACCCCTCGATGAAGCCCGTCACCACGCTGAGGCGGTGCAGCACATCGGTTGAGTCGATGGCGGTGCTCAGCGTGCGGTTGGTCAGCGGGAAGGCCAGCAGAAACAGCCCGCCGTAGACGGCCAACGCCGCCACCAGCACGAGGGGCGCGATGCGCTCCAGCAGTACCAGCCCAAACAGGACCACATCCACCGCGGCCAGCAGGCCCATCGCGGCGATGATGGGCGGCAGCGCGGCGGGCACCGGCTCCGGATCGAAGTGCAGCGGGCGCACGCCCTGCCCGGCCAGCTCCAGTTTATCGCGGAAGGGGGCCAGCGGCGTCAGGTCCGCGACGAGGGCCTGCCGCGCCTCGATCACGGCCGGATCGGGACGGTGCACGGTCAGCCAGTCATACAGCAGATGCGCCCCGCCCGCCGAAGCGCAGGTGTTGAGCATGCGATGCAGGTCCAGCAGATCGATGTCCTGCTCAAAGGCGTGCTCGGGAGCAGGCGTGAGCGGGGAGGGCGGCAGCGCCTCCCAGTCAAGGGTCGCCCGGGCCACATGCCGCCGCTTGATCGCCAGCCACCCGCTGAAGCGATCCACGGCCACGGTCAGCCGCCGGTGCGCGATCACCGCCGCGCCAAAGCCGATCACGCCGAGGGCGAGGGCCAGCCAGAAGGCCCACGGCGGCCCGAACGCCCCGACGGCCAGCACGGCCGCCAGCGCCCCGAACCCGGTGATCAGGCGCACGTTGGCCAGCCGGTCGGCGCGCGTTTGCAGATCCGCGATGCGCCCTTCCAGCCGGACGATCTGCCGGTTGAGCTTGCTCACCGGATCCATCAGCGGGCGGCCTTAATGCCGTTGACAAACAGCGGCAGGCCGCTCATCCCGGTGATGCCGCGGTGGCGGCGCGGGTGCTGCCACGGGAAGATGTGGTCTTCCGGGTGGGGCATCAGGCCGAGCACGCTGCCGCGCGCCAACCCCGCGATGCCGCGCTGCGATCCGTTGGGGTTGCCCGGGTAGCCGACCGGCGCGCCCACCGCGTTCACGTAGGTCAGCGCGACACTGCCCTCCTCGGCCAGCCGGTTGAGCGTGTCCTCATCCCGCGCGACCAGCCGCCCTTCGCCGTGGGCCACCGGGCAGTGGATCAGCTCCGTCAGCCCCGCCGTGAAGGGCGAGTCGCCCTGCGGTTTGAGGTACACCCAGCGGCACTCAAAGCGCCCTGATTCGTTGTAAGTCAGCGTGACGGGGCGTTGGCCGTTGAGATCGGGCAGGATCCCGGCCTTGACCAGCACCTGAAAGCCGTTGCAGATCCCCAGCGTGGGCCGCCCGTCAGCCACAAAGCGCGCGATCTGCTCGCCAAGTTCGGCCTGCAGCGTCGTCGCCCAGATGACGCCCGCGCCCAGATCGTCGCCGTAGCTGAACCCGCCCGGGATCACGAGCATGGCGTAGTCGTCCAGCGCCTCGGTGCCATCCAACAGGTGGTTGACCAGCACCACCCGCGGATCGCCGCCCGCCACCTCGCAGGCCAGGGCGGCATCGCGGTCGCGGTTGGTGCCCTTCGCATGCAGGATGGCGACCTTCGGCGGTGTGGTGTGCACGGCGGGGGCCGCGTAGGTCGCCGATTCGGGCTCGGCTTCCGGCTTCTCGGTGACCGGCGCGCCGCGCCAGGCCGCCTCCAGATCGAGCAGGTCGGCATCCACGACCGGCTGCGTGGCCCACGCGCGGATCACCAGCCTGCCGGTGCCGGTTACCTGCCCGATGTGCGCGTGCGGCACACCCGCCAGCGCATCATGCAGGGTCTGCATGTCCGCCGCGCTGACGGTGACCACAAAGCGCGTCAGGCTTTCGCTGAACAGGACCGCGTCGCTGCGTTCGATGTCACCCGCGCCGGGGGCCAGGGCGAGGTCAACCTCCGCCCCCAACCGCCCACCGATGCACATCTCCGCCAGGGCGACCGCCAGCCCGCCCTCCGAGCAGTCATGCACGGCCCGCAGGATCCCGGCGCGTTGGGCGGCGTAGATCCCGCGCAGCGTGGCCAGCGGATCGGGTTGGGGCTGCGGCGGGGTGCCGCCCGGGTCGGTGTTGATCAGGGCGTAGTGGCTGCCGCCGAGTTCGTCCGCGGTGGCCCCCACCACATAGATCAGGCTGCCCGCCTGCTTGAAGTCGCTGGTAGCGGTGGCCTCCACATCCGGCACGATGCCCAACGCGCTGACCAGCAGCGTGCCCGGGATCGCGCGGCGGGTGCCCTCGGAGTCGGTGTACTCGTTGTTGAGGCTGTCCTTGCCGCTGATGAACGGTGTGCGGTAGGCCTTGGCGGCATCGTAACAGCCCTGCGCACAGCGGACCAGCGCGCCCAGCCGGTCGGGCAGATGCGGGCTGCCCCACGCGAAGTTATCCAAGATGGCGATGCGATCCGGGTTGGCACCCGCCGCGACGGCGTTGCGCAGCGCCTCATCGACGGCGGCCCACGCCATGGCGTACGGATCGGCGATCAGCGGGTTGATGCCCACCGCCAGCGCGACTCCGGTTTTCTGGCGTGCGGTATCCAGCGGCAGCAGCACGCTTGAGTCGCCGGGGCCGGTGCCCGCCGCGCCGACCATCGGCTTGACGACGGTGCCGCCCTGCACCTCGTGATCGTAAATGCGGACGATGTGCTCCTTGCTGGCGATGGTCGGGTGGGCCAGCAGGCTGAGCAGCGCGGGCGTCAGATCGGGCGGCTCCGGCAGGCTGAGCGTCGAGTGCGGCGGCGGGCGCCATTCAGCGACCATGTGGCGCGGCGGCAGCCCATCATGCAGAAAGGCCATGGCCATATCCCCGACGGGTTTGTCCCCGTAGTGCAGGGTCAGGCGGCCGGTGGGTTCAAACGCCCCAATGCGCACCGCCTCGATATCATGGTCGGCGGCCAGCGCGGCCAGCTGCTCCCAGTTTTCCGGCGGGACGGCCAGCACCATGCGCTCCTGCGCCTCGCTCAGCCAGATCTCCCACGGGCGCAGCCCCGGGTACTTCAGCGGGACATCGGCCAGCTGCACCCGCGCCCCGATATGCTCGCCCATCTCACCCACGGCGGAGGACAGCCCGCCCGCGCCGCAGTCCGTGATGGCATTGTACAGGCCGGCATCGCGCGCGGCCAGCACGACCTCAAGCACCTGCTTCTCGTTGATCGGGTGGCCGATCTGCACGGCGGTCCCGGCGATGGCTTCAGTCTCGGTGTCCATCTCCATACTGCTGAAGGTCGCGCCGCGCAGGCCGTCACGGCCCGTGCGCCCGCCCAACACCACGATCAGGTCACCGGGCTGTGGATCGGTGGGGTGCGCCCCCTCCGGCAGGATGCCCAGACAGCCGCAGTACACCAGCGGGTTGGCCACATAGCCCGGATGGTAGATCACCGCGCCGTTGACCGTCGGGATGCCCATCTTGTTGCCGTAATCCTCGATCCCCGCGATGACACCCTGCTCAATGCGGCGCGGGTGCAGCACGCCCTCCGGCAGGTCAGAGTCGGGCAGGTCCCGCGGGCCGAAGCACAGCACATCCGTGTTGGCGATGGGCCGCGCGCTGACGCCCAGCACGTCACGGATGACGCCGCCGATGCCCGTGTTCGCGCCGCCGAACGGCTCCAAGGCGGAGGGATGGTTGTGCGTTTCCACCTTGAAGGCCAGGCTCCACCCCTCGATGAAGGCCACGATCCCGGCGTTGTCCACAAAGGCCGACTGCACCCAGCTGCGATCCAGCTCGTCGGTGGCACGGCGGATGTAGTCACCCAGCAGGGAGCCGACCGTCTGCTCGACCGGGGGCGCGTAGGCATCGGGGCCGGGCGGCGGTCCGTTGTAGGTAATGTGCGCCTTGAAGGTTTTGTGCACGCAGTGTTCGCTCCACGTCTGCGCGAGGGTCTCCAATTCGGCATCGGTCGGGTCGCGGCCCTCGTCGGTGAAGTACGCGCGGATGGCCTGCATCTCCGCCAGGTTGAGCGCCAACCGGCGCTCACTGCTCAGCGCGAGCAGGCCCTCAGCGTCCCGGTCGCGCACCGCGATCACCTCAACGGTGTCGTCGGTGGCCTGCACCGGCATGAAGGGCGGCATAATGGCGGCATCGACGGCGGTCTGCTCGACCACCGGGTTGGCGAACAGGCGCACGGCCAGCGTGTGCAGCGCCTCCTCACCCAGATCGCCGGTCAGCCGGTAGTAGGCACCGACCGCCGCGCGCTCGAGCTGCGGGTAGCCGGTGCGGTGCGCGGCTTCCAGCAGGCTTTCCGCCGCGGGATCGGTCACGCCGGGCAGGCGGGTCACCTCGATGGTGTGCTCGCGGCCCTGCGGCGCGGCGACCTCCGCGGCGCGCATCACGGCGAAATCCTCGGTTACCGGGTCGGCCAGCAGATCCGCGGCCAACTGCCGGATCGTGTCAAAGTCCAGATCAGCGCGCAGGAAGACCAACCGGCCCGCGCGACAGCTTTCCACGCCGCGGACGCCCAGCGCCTCGATGGCGGGCAGCAGGGCGGTCGGGTCGGCCTCACGCGGCCAGATCATCAGTCGATAGTCCAACAGGGAGTCTCCTTCTTCATCAAACAGATATCCCTATTGTAGTCGGGAGGGGGCATGCGAGCACGCACTGCCCCCCCGTGGTGTCAGCTCACAGCTCCACCCGGTTAAAGCGGACCAGCGCCACGATCAGCGCGGCGGCGGTCAGCAGGGCGGGGCTCACTACGGGGACGATCAGCGCGGGCGGCAATTCGCCCGCGGAGGCCAGCGCGACGGCCACGTTGGTCAGGGCCCACGGCGTGACCAAGGCCACGCTGCCCAGCAGGTTCACCAGGACCAGGCCGCCCAGCGCCGACCCGAGGGTGACGGCCAGCAGCACGCCGCGCTGCTCGGTGAGCACGCCCATCAGCAGGCTGAGCACCAGATAGAACAGCGTGTGCAGCGCCAGCACGCCCACCGCCGCCACATACCCCGCCACCGGATAGACGCCGCCCACCTTGATGGCAAACAGCGCATAGCCCACCGCGCACGGGATAAGGATCAGGGCGACGAGGATGCCCGCCCCATGGGCCAACAGCTTGGAAAGCACGTACGCCGACCGGCTGACCGGTTTGGAGAGCACCCATTCAGCGGTGCCCGACTGCCTCTCCCCGATGATGGCATCCTGCGTGAGGATGACCGTCGCGACGGCTGCACCCAGGAACGCCAGCCCGAAGAAGCTGTTGATGCCCGCTTCCAGCTGCTCGGCCGCAGCGAGCGGCTCACCCTGCGCGGCGGCGACCTGCGGCACCACGAAGAGCACCAGCGCGGTGAACCCCGCCAGCGCCGCCGTGGCCACCACAGCCAGGATCAACCAGCGGGCACTGCGCCACCAGGCCGTATTCTCCCGCCGGACCAGATTGTTAAACCCCTGTGCTGCTTCAGCCATTGCTGCCTCCTACCAGTTCCATAAAGACGTCTTCCAGTTCGGCCTGTGCCCGGTGGAAGGCCAGCACATCCACCGCGTCATCGGCGAGGGCCAGCCGCAGCAGCTGATGCCGCGCCGCGTCGTCGTCGGTCACGGCGATGTGCCATTCCACCGCCTCACCCAGATCAGCAGCCTTGAGCCCGGTGACCCACGGCTGCGCGCCGATGCGCTGCTGTGCGGCAGCGGTGTGGCCCGCCAGCCGCATCCGGTACACGATGCCCTCCTGCCCGGCGAGCAGATCCTCGATGGGTCCCTGCGCCACAAGCTCGCCCTGATTGAGGATCACCACCCGGTCGCTGACGCGCTGCACATCATCGAGGATGTGGGTGGAATAGAAGATGGTGCTGCGTTCGCGCAGCCGCTGCATGATCGCCAGGACCTGCGCGCGGCCCATCGGGTCGAGCGCGGCGGCGGGTTCGTCGAGGATCAGCAGGTCGGGCTGGTTGATCTGCGCCTGCGCGATGCCCAACCGCTGCATCTCCCCGCCGGAAAACCCCCTGATGGTCCGGTCCGCTTTGCTGGTCAGGTCAACCAGGTCGAGGGCGTCGTCCACCGCGCGGGCGATGGCGGCCTCATCGTCAAAGAAAAATCGCGCCACGAATTCCAGGGTTTCGCGGGCGGTCAGGTTGTTGTAAAAGCTGGGCTGCTGCGCCAGATACCCCACCCGCTTGCGGATGGCGGTGCTCTGCGTGACGATATCCAGCCCGAAGAGCGTGCCGCTGCCCGCGGTGGGGTGCATCAGGCCGAGCAGCAGCTTGATGGTCGTGGATTTGCCCGCGCCGTTCGGGCCGAGAAAGCCCGTGATCGAGTGGCGCGGCACCACCAGGTCGAGCCCGTCGAGAGCGGTGACCGGCCCAAAGGATTTACTCAGATTGGTTGTCTGTATTACCGGCTCCATAGTGTCCTTCCGTGGTTCATCCGGAGCATGGTACGTTTATCGGTGGGGGCAACCCCCTTCACCATGGTTTACGCGAAAGGGGCCGGATAGGTCGCATCTCCGGGCATCTTGTGCTTTGCCAACGGGTTCGGCGGGCCGGTATAATCCCGCCACGCGAGCAAACAATGAGATAGAGGATCGCATGCAAGCCACCCTCAACCGCCTTGATGGTCTCATCAGCCGGGTGCTGTTCGTCACCCCCGAAGCGCACATCCAACCGGAAACGGACGCCCAATCCGAGAACACGCTCGGCCTGTCGCTGGCCTTTTCGGCGACCCGCTGCATCATCCAGTACATGGTCCTGCCGTTCCTGCTGCCGGTGATCGGCCTGGCGGGCGCGTTCGCGGTGGGCATCACCACGGCGATCAACATCGTGGCGATCGCTGCGCTGGTGGGCAGCCTGCGGCGCATGTGGCGGATCAACTACAAGCACAAATGGCGCTACTTCGCGCTGGCCGCACCGGCCTTTGTGGTGCTGGTCGTCTTCCTGGCTATGGATGTGATCGCCCTGGCCGC
>JAADYX010000320.1 GCA_010092885.1 Chloroflexota bacterium
GCCGATGAGATGGGCCCGCAGCGCGGGCACTACTTCCAGCGAGGTGCGCAGGCTGATCAGTTCACGCGGGCCCGCACTGCCGGAGAGCACCCGGTTGGTCAGCCGTTCGAGATCCGCGGTCTCACCGAGGATGTCGCGCACCTGTGAGCGCAGGATGCCATCCACGTAGAAAGCCTCCACCGCGTCATGGCGCTGCTGCAGTTGGTCCAGGTCGAGCAGGGGACGGTTCAACCAGCGGCGCAGCAGACGGCCCCCCATCGCGGTGACTGTCTTGTCGAGCACGCCCAGCAGCGATCCACGGGCGCGCCGCTCGCGGATCGTCTCGGTCAGTTCCAGGTTGCGGCGGGTGGGTGCATCCAGCACCATGTAGTCTTCAGTGGAATAGGCTGACACCGTGGTGATCTGGGCCAGCGAGCCGCGCTGGGTGTCCTCCAGATAGGCCAGCAGGGCGCCCGCCGCCGCTGTTGCCAGTGGATCGAGACCGAAGGCCTCCAGTGTGCTGACCCCAAAATAGCGCTCCAACGTTTGCGCGGCGATCTCGACATCAAACTGCCAGGCAGGGAAGTCCGTGATGTGCAGCCCCTCGGCACCGAGGGGGAGTGCATCGCGCACATCTTCATTCAGCAGGCATTCGCGCGGGCCCAGCCGGGCGATCTCCTGCTGGATCAGGCCGAGGGTGCCGGCTCCCTCGAAGGATGTAGCAGCAAACTCCCCGGTGGAGATATCAGCGTAGGCCACTCCGGCGGCCTTTGGGCGGCTCGCGCCTTTGTCATACAGAGGTGCGACTGCGACCAGGTAGTTGTTGCTCTTGTCGGCCAGCAGGGCCGGTTCGGTGATTGTGCCGGGTGTGACGACTCGCACGACCTCGCGCGGCATCAGACCGTTGACCGGCTCATCGGCGATCTGTTCGCAGACCGCCACATGATAGCCTTTGTCGATCAGCCGTGCGATGTAATTTTCCGCTGCATGGTGGGGGACACCCGCCATCGGGATGCGCTCCCCCTTGGAGACATTGCGACTGGTCAGCACGATATCGAGCTCACGCGCGACGAGCTGCGCATCATCATCGAATGTCTCGTAGAAGTCGCCCAGCCGGAAAAACACAATCGCGTGGGGGAACTCCTTTTTCACGTCCAGATACTGCCGCCGCACAGGGGTAACTTTTTTCTTCGGCATAGTGATTCCTGTTCCGCATGTCACGTCACTGTAGTGTAACCGATGTGAAAACCCTGCGGAAAGATTGCGGAAAGATCGCGGAGAACGCCCTCCACACTGCGGAGAAAAGCGCATTCGTGGGGCGACTTTCCGCAGCCAGGAGTGGGCAAACAAAAAAGAAACGCTTTTTCAACAATCTTTCAACAATTTCTCCGCAAATGGGGTTCGGTGGCATGTGGAAAAATCACCCCATATGTGGGGTCGGATCGGGAAAAAGCCCCATATATGGGTTATTTTGGCGTTTGGCGGCAGTTTGTCCGCGGTTTCAACATCCCTACGGGTACGACTATACATTTCTTCTCTCCAAATGATGTGAATCTGTAAGATCGTCGTACAGCAGCGCGCTTCCCAAAGGGATGCAGATGACCTATCATTGACAAGGAAACCAGGAACGTAAAGGATATCGACATGCCAACGGAGATCGATCGCACCCTACGTGAGGGGATCGCAGCCATCAAAGCGGGCGACAAGGAGACAGGACGCGAGAAGCTGCTCAAAGTCATTGAGATGGACGAGCTCAATGAGCAGGGGTGGCTGTGGCTGAGCGCTGCCGTCACTGATCGCGACGAACGCATTATCTGCCTGGAAAACGTGCTGACAATCAACCCGGACAACGAAACCGCGAAAAAGGGGCTGCGCAAGCTGGGCGCATCTCTGCCAGAGCGCAAACCCGTCGCGCCGGAACCTGAGCAGGAGGACAAGCCGGTAATCACCCACGGCGGAGCGCCCGCGCATGATGGCATCGACGAGATCGAGTCATGGCGCAAGGGCCTTTACGAACGGCCCGCCGACGACGCCCCGGTTGACCGAAAGGTAGCCCGGTCACGCCGCCGGGTTGAGCGGCGCAAAGCCAAAGCGCTCGCGCAGGCGAAGGCAGCTGCCGAAGAACCGCCTGCTGAAGACCGGGACCTGCTGGATCTGGTCAATGCGTGGGGGGCGGCGGTGATCCTCCAGCGCCAAGAAGTGCGCGCGGAGGTTCGCATGGGGGACTTCGGGCGGGTGCTGGTCAGCATTGCGGCGGCTGTGGTCATCGCCGGGATCATCGGTGTGCTGACCTTACTGCTACAATCAGCGGTGGGCGCGGGGCCGCAGGCTCAGCTGGAGGCATTTGCCGCCCAGTTCGAGGCGGAGTCCGGCACACCGTTGGGCCTCGATACCAGTAGTGCCGCTGCGACCGCGGTGATCGGCGGGGTGACGGCCTTCAGCGCTGCGATCGGCGTGCTGCTGACGGTGACCGTGTATGCTTCCTGTGTGCAGCTGGCCTGTCGCTGGTTGGGCGGTGACGGCGATTTCATCCATACGTGGGGGGCCATGGCGATCGGCAGCATTGCCGGTCAGCTGGTGGCACTCGTGCCCAACGTGCTGAGCATTTTCTTCCCGCTGGCGGTGGTTGGTGTGGTGCTGGCTGCGTTCTATCAGCTTGCGATCAACATGGTTGCGGTTTCCACAGCGCACACGGATTTCGGGCTCGCGCGGGCATTTCTCGCGTTGATCGCTGGCAGCATTTTGCTCATGGTGTTCGTGTGTGTGGGCGTGTTCTGTTTGAGTTTCGCCATCGGTGCGCTGGGGGCTGCCGCGTGATCGCGCCTTGGGTGCCATGCTATACTCCGGGCATCGCTTAGCAACCCGGAGACCATTGTGACAGACGACGAAACGCTCGACGCACGCCGGGAGAAGTACAACGCCATCCGCGAGAAGCTGGCCGACCTGTACGGCTACCCGCGCTGGCGGCAGCATTATCCGCCCGTGGACGAACTGGTGCTGACGATCCTCTCCCAGAACACGAGTGACACCAACAGCATCCGCGGGTTCAAGAACCTCAAGGACCGCTACGATACGTGGGAGAAAGTCCGTGATGCGCCGCGCGAGGACCTCATTGAGGCGATCCGCACGGCGGGCCTAGCAAAGCAGAAGTCGGGCTTCATCCAAAATGCGCTGAACCAGATCACTGAAGAGCAGGGGGCCATCACCCTGGACTTTCTCAATGAGATGCCTGTCGATGAGGCCAAAGACTGGCTGACCGGCATCAAAGGTATCGGGCCAAAGACGGCCTCGATTGTGCTGTTGTTCTCGCTGAACAAACCGGCCTTCCCGGTCGACACACATATCCACCGGGTGAGCCGCCGATTGGGTCTGATCGGTCCGAAGGTGAACCGGGAGAAGGCCCACGAAATCCTGGAAGCCATCGCACCGGCGGAGGACTATTATCCGCTGCACTTGCAGCTGATCCAGCACGGGCGCGAGATCTGCGGGGCGCGCAACCCGAAGTGCGGCATCTGCCCTCTGCAGGACGACTGCGATTGGTTCAACAGCCTGGATCCGGATGCACGTGCTGATAAGCTGGCTGCCGCCACAGACTGAGTGGTCTTGCTATGAAACGTTTTGCCCCTATCCTCTGCCTGCTGCTGGCTGGCTGTGTAGGTCAAGAGCCTATCGGGACCCAACCGCCTGGAGACCCGGCTGTGGTCATCACGGCACCTCCGACACCCCTGCCGCCGACAGCGACCGTCACCGCCCCGCCGGATGTAGTCGGCAGGCCCGGCATTGGCGATCCGTATTTCCCGACGTTGGGCAACAGCGGCTACGATGTGCAGCATTATATGCTCGACCTGACGGTGGATGTTGACAACAACCTCATCACTGAGGGCATCGCGACGATTGAGGCGGTAGCAACCCAGCCGCTGCGCGTATTCAACCTGGATTTCCGCGGCTTCGACATCGCGCGCATCACTGTGGATGGCCAGCGTGCCGGCTATCTGCGTGACGGCACAGAGCTGGTCATCACGGCGACCGCCATCATTGATGCGGGTGACACATTCAACGTAGAGGTGGCCTATGCCGGATCGCCGGGCGGCGGGACCAGCTATACCTCCGGCTGGATCTACTACCAATCCGGGATTGCGGTGGCGGGCGAACCATCCGGCGCGTCCACGTGGTTTCCGGTCAACGAGCATCCGCTTGATAAGGCGACCTACACCTATCGCATTACTGTACCAGAAGGGTTCACTGTGGCCGCCAACGGTCTGCTGCGCTCGGAGGAGGTCAATCCGGATGGCAGCCGCACAGTAGAATGGCGCACGGTCGATCCCCTGGCCAGCTACCTGACCACGCTGGCGGTAGGCGACTTCGACCGTGTGGAAGATGTGACGGCCAGCGGCGTGCTGATCCGCAATTATTTTGCTGCCGGGATCAGCGCGGAAGAGCGGGCAAACTTCGACCGGCAGGCGGAGATGATCGACTACTTCGAGGGATTGTTCGGCCCTTATCCGTTTGAGGCGTACGGGGCGGTGGTTCATCCGGTGTCGTTGGGGTTTGCGCTGGAAACGCAGACACTGTCGGTGTTCTTCACCGGGTTCACGCAGGAGTTCGTGGTCGCCCATGAGCTGGCTCATCAGTGGTTTGGCAACAGCGTCAGCCCGGAAGGGTGGCAGTACATCTGGTTGAACGAAGGCTTTGCGACCTAAGCCAGCACCCTCTGGCTGGAACACACCGACGGCCGTGCTGCCGCCGACGAGGAGATCCGGGAGCAGTACAGGCTGGTCGCTTCCGCCCCAGCGGATATCCGTATCGGCGATCCGGGGCCCAACCGCCTCTTCAACGGGCTGGTGTACTTCCGCGGCGCGCTGACCCTGCACGCGCTTCGCCTTGAAATCGGTGATGAGGCGTTCTTCGAGACGCTGCGCACCTACACAGCAACCTATCACGATGGCAACGCAGCCATCGACGACTTCATCGCGGTTGCCGAGGAAAGCAGCGGTCAGGATCTGGACGCGTTTTTCAATGCGTGGTTGTTTACCGAAGACCTCCCGCCCATCCCGGCAATGGGGTTGGAAGAGTAGGATCAGGGCGGCGTGGTGCCTGTCTCGGCATGGAACTCGTGCAGGCCGGCCAGCGGCGTGATGATCGACTCGGGCGGCAGGAAGAGATCCGGGTACTGGGAGCCGGTGCGTTCAACCGCTCCGCTAAACAGGACTCGCAGTGCAGCCGGCAGGTCGTTTTGGCCGGTGCGTGCCAGCAAAGTTCGCACATTGATCACGGCAATATGCAGGTCGGATGGATTCGGGTTGCCGGGGCCCAGCGGTGTGATCAGCCCGGCTTCCTCCAGACGCCCATCGTTCGCCTGGGCGGCTTGTAGTGCCGCCATGCCGCTGCCGTCGCGCAGCTGCGTATAGGCGATTAAGACGGGCTGCGGCCCACTCTCCCCTTGCAATGTCACCAGATAGAACTGTGTTTCCCCGCTGAGATCGAGCGCAACGGCCAGATAGGATCCGTAGGTGAGATAGGCCGTCCCGACCAGGATGGAGTCCGGGTGCGGGGTGAGCAGCGGCTCATCGGCCTCAAAGATGAGGTAGTCTGCGCCAAGATGCAGCATGGGGAACCGGATGCCCTTCTGCACCATGAAGCCCATCGCCGGGACCATGCGCTCAGGAGTAGCGGCGAGGCGCAGCTGCTCGACAGGTTCCTGACGCGGCACGGTTTCGACGAGGTACAGCCGGGGGACACCAGTCCAGCCGGGCACGCTGTAGGGGGCGATCCGGTAGGGAACAGCTGGTAAGGGCGTTTCCGTTGGCGGGGAGGTGGCGGTTGGGAGGGGAGTGACGGTTGGCAACGGTGTGGCGGTCGGCGCAGGGGTGCCGGTTGGGACACGGGTGGCACGCATATCAGTAGGCATCGCATCTTGTGCACACGCGGACAAAAAGAAGACTGCCAAACAGATCAAAGGCCAAGGTCGCATAACAGGATTGTACACGACAACCGGTCAGTTGACCGCTACAATAGGGTCATGAAGATGCCGGTGCGCTTAACGCTTCTGCTTGCAGGGTCCACAGCACTGTGGATTGTACTCAGTTTCCTGACCTTCCGTGCTTGGATTGATGGTGCCGATCATCGGGATTTTTTCCCTCGATGGGCGGGTGCACGACATCTACTGTTTGAAGACGGGGAACTCTATTCGGATGAAGCGACGTTAGACATACAGATGGAGCTGTATGGCGGTCCCGTGCCGCCCGACCGCGACCAGCAAGCATTTGGGTAGGCCTGATGCTTGTTGCAGCGGCATGGGCGCTTGGGCTGGTGGGCAAGGCCTGGGGCGATGCTCCGGCTTGGGCTGCTATCCTGCTGTTGATCTGGCCCTACACCGGTGTGGCGGCTTTCAATGCGCAGTTTACCTTTTTGCCACTGGCTGCTCTCGGCATTGGGTACTGGTTATATACACGCGAGTATGATGTGGCCGCCGGACTGATCATGGTATTCGCAACGATAAAGCCAGAATTGGCAGCGGTTCCGCTTATAGCCATAAGTATTATCGCTTTGCATAACAAGCGATGGCGTTTTCTGGGGGCATTGGCTGCAGGTGGTCTGGTTCTATTTGCTGTGAGCATGTTGATGGCTGGCTTCTGGGTAGTCGAATGGCTGCAGAGCCTGCAACGTTATTCGCAGTATGCTCAGGTTGTGTGGGTGCCGGGTTTTACTTGGAGCATCAGCCCTTTGTTGACTGCGGCACTCGGGATGATTGTTTTAGCCTGTATTCTCTGGATGCGAGACAGTTCACCTGCCTGGTTCACGATGAGCATTCCACTGGGTTTGTTGGTGCTGCCACAAACCATATTCTGGGGTCTCTCTATGATTCTACTGGTCTGTATGCTCGTATGGACCAAACGGACCTGGTGGATGCCGATGCTGGTTTGGGGGATTGGTTGGCCACTCTTTGTGCTGTTAAGCTCGGATTTCTGGCGTTGGCAGAGCACTCTTGTAAGTCTGAGCGGGGTGATTCTGGTAGCTGTTGCCAGCCATTTCATTGACAACGGACTGGATTAAGCCCATAATGGGCGCAAACCCAGTTATAACCGAAGAGGACAGCAGATGGCGGTTGTCGAAACGAGTGTGGTTGTCAACACGACGCCCGAGGCCATTGAGGAGTTTTCGCGCTATGCGGACAGCTGGCCGGAGTGGTTCACCGGCGTAGTCGGTGTGGCCCCTTCAGAAGACTATCCGGAGGTTGGCAGTACGGTTAACGTCACATTTGAGGCTGCAGGTGTGCAGTTCGATATCCTCATGACGGTGACCGAGTATGTGGTGGGTGAGGTCGTCTCCTATGAGCTCAGCGGGATGGCGACCGGGACCATGAGCTTCTACGTGGACTATCTGGACGACGGACAACAGATCACCGCGCACATCGACTACAAGCTGCCCGGCGGTGTAGTCGGTCAGGTTGCGGATGTCACCGTGGTTGAAAACCAGGTCCGGCAGAACTTCGACTCTGCAATGGACAACCTCTACAACTGGATCCACGGTTGAGAATCCATACGCCCCGGATCCTGTCCGGGGCGCTGCTTTTTTGTGACGGCGGCCGCTACCGGTTCTGCTGGCTGCGGTTGGAATTACCCACGATCAAGGCGATGGCGCCCACTGCCAGACCAATCCACGTGATCCAATAATCGAATGGGCCAGGCATAGCACTGATGTTCTCTGCGGCCTGCTGGCGGCTGTGGATTTCGTCCACAAAAGCCTGCGCCGCATCGGGGTTGTCCACCCGGTCAAAACCGAAGGTAACCGGTGCCAGCCGCAGTCCATTGACGCGGGCCCACAGCGTCATGCGCAGATGGCGGCCAGACAGGTTGGCGGCGACATCCTGCACGTGGAAACGGTTAACCTTCTGCTGGGCGAGGCGGAGGGCCACCGGCTTGATGGCAGGTGTGAGCGTCTGCACCAGTGACATATCTTGCGGATCTTCAACCAACGTTTCAGCGCGCTCCAGCGGCGCAGCCCAGTCGATGGCGAGTGTCGGGCCGATGAGTGTGAAGGTGATAACATTGTCGCGTTCTGCCGCACTGCGTGCGGTGTAGGTATAGGTCGTATCAGCGAGTGTGGCTTCAGCCATGGATGAATGTGTCCTTTGTCCGGCATGCCTTTCTTTGAACCTAAGTGGATCGCGGTGTCTGTGCAATAAAACTCGCATTAGATCGGCCTATATGGAAAGAAAA
>JAADYX010000321.1 GCA_010092885.1 Chloroflexota bacterium
AAGGCCGCGGCTGCGCACCGCATGCCAAAAGGGTGCGTCCCGAGCATCGGTGAGGCCCGCATCGGCGGCGCGCGCGATGGCCCCCGCAGCGGGAATGGCCACGGTCACTGCGGGCAGCACCAACCGCGACAGCGATCCCTGCCCGGATGCCGGAAAGAGCGCAGCCTGCACTGAGAACAACCAGATCAAGATGAGGCCGGTCGCCATGACAGGGAGCGCCAATGCCACGCCGGATAGAGTCCGTGCGACGGGACCCACCAGCGCCGACAGCAGCCCGAGCAAGAGCCCGCCGGCAACCGCAGCCGCCATGCCTGCCGCGACGAGGTTCAGGGTGGGGCCCAATTGACTGGCGACCAAAACCATGGCAGGCTGCCCCGTCACCCATGAACGCCCGGCATCCCCGCGCAGCAGACCAGTGAGATAGTCCACGTAGCGCACCAGCACGGGCCGGTCAAGGCCGAGGGCCTCGCGACGCTGCTGGAGAGCCTCCTGCGAGACTGTGCTCTGAGCAAGGGCTGCTTCCGCCGGGTCGCCCGGAACAAGTTCTACAGCGAAGAAGACAATGGTGACCACGAGGAACAGCGTCAACAGGAGGTCGAGCAGGCTGCGCGCGATCACGGCTGGTAGTCGACCTCAAGCAGGTAGGGGAACCACCCTTGGGCATCGTAGCGCAGGCCTGTCACCGCCGGATCCACGCCGATCACGTTGACGTAGTCGGTAATCGGCAGCACAAGCGCCAGATCCATAATGCGGCGCTGGATCTGGGCGTAGAGGTCGGCGCGCGCGGTGGGGTTGGTCTCACGTTGGGCCGCGGCCAACAGCTGGTCAAGCTCAGCATCAGCTACACCTGACCAGTTCAGGCGGGCACCGGTCATATAGAAGCCGTTGATCAGGACCGGATCGTAGCCGAAGAAGTTCAGGCCGATGGCATTGTAGTCACCGCTGGCAGCAACCTCGCTTAACATCGGGAAGGAGGCGACCTCATCAATATCAACCCGAAGGTTGAGGAAAGTCTCCCACTGTTGTTTGAGCAAAACGGCCACATCCGGGTTGAGACCCCATGGCGGCGTGACCAGTTTGATAACCAC
Source organism: Chloroflexota bacterium (assembly GCA_010092885.1). GTDB lineage: Bacteria > Chloroflexota > Anaerolineae > Aggregatilineales > UBA3940 > TC-195. The sequence continues at coordinate 1,089 of JAADYX010000321.1, forward strand.
GGGCTGCCCATCACGATCACGCCAGCCGTCCTCGTCGGTGTCCGTCAGGCCGGCCGTATCGAGCAGGAGTGTGGCCTGCTCCGGATCGAAGGCGTACAGCCCTGCGAGATTCGCGTCATAGTAGCGTGTAGCAGCGCTGATGGGCCCATACGCGATCGGACGGTAACCCTCAAACACGCTGCTGGCGATGGCCTGGCGGTCCGTGCCGATGATCAGTGCCTGACGTACAAGCGGATCGTCGGTTGGCGGGCGCTGCGTATTCAAGAAGAACTGCTGCGGTTGGCCCGGAATGGACACCTGCTGCAAGCTCAGGCCTGAGCCTGTTTGAATGCGGCGCGCATCAGCAGGGAAGAGCTCACCGATCACCTGCACGTCGCCGCTTTCTAGGGCCGTAATGCGGGTGGCTGGATCAGGGAAGAAGCGAAAGATAATACGTTCCACCTGCGGGATTCCGTCGGTGACGGTCAGAGGCGGAGCCCATGTGTAATCCGGATTGCGTTCGAGGACCAGCCGGTCATTGACGCGGTACTCCACAAAGCGGTACGGTCCAGTGCCAACCTGGTTGAACTGGTAGGTTGCCGTATCGTGGTCGGCCAGTGCGGCAGGCGAGGCTATGCCCGTATACGGCTGGCTAAGGCCATCCAGCAGCGGCGGGAATGGTTCACTGAGGGTCAGCTGCACGGTCCGCTCATCAAGCACGGTGACTGCCTCAACCGGGCCAAGCAGCCCGGCTGCCTTGGCCGAGTTGTTCACCGGTTCCAAGATGCGCTCAAATGAGGTGCGAACCGCTTCGGCATCGAAAGGTGTGCCATCGTGGAAGGTGACACCCTCGCGCAGCGTGAAGGTGTAAACCGTGCCATCCGCGCTGATAGTCCAGTCAGTGGCCAAGCCGGGCACGTACGTGCCGGTCTCCTCGTCGAAGTAAACAAGCGTGTCATAGACGCTGCGCAGCGGAATACCGAGTTCAGCCGAAGCGTGGATGTGCGGGTCAATGCCGGAAGGCACGAGGGTCAGCCCATACACCAGATCGGGGGACGGCGGCGGTTCAGCGGCGCAGGCCGCAAGGGTCAATATGAGAATCAGAGATGCGAGTGGTTTCTGCATGGTGGCAAGTATACGAAAGGCCCCCGGGGCAGACAATAACTGTTGTAGGGATCGACCGGGCCCGATAGAATCGCGCTCATGATTCAGCAATACTGTACTGTGTGCGGTGCCCTATTGGAGGAGCCGCATGAATTCGAGAGCAGGACCTACTGCGACACACACTACAACCGCTTCTCACTGGATGTGCCCGGCGTGTGGCGGGCTGTCAGCGTCTCTGTGTTGACGCTGTTTGTGCAGAGCGTGGCGATTGCTCTGCTGGCATTGGTGCTGCCACCGTTGGAATCGGGGCCGCTACGCTTGGGTTTCGGGCTGATCGTCGCGACATTCCCGGCTGCGGTGTGGCTGATTGTGATGCTGCAAACGACGCAAAGCAACCGGGTGTCTTCCCTGCTGGTGACGATCTTTGTGCTGGCGGCCTTGGCGGCTGCGGCATTCACGCGGCCCTTCCTCAACGAGTTCATCGGGTTGGCGGAATGGCTTACACGCACCACAGTCATCTACCGCTTTCTCGGCAACATTCTGGTGGCGGGCATGACGCATGCGTTTCTCGTGTTCGCGATCATTCGGTTCACGGTGTGGATGAATCCGGTCTTTGAGCGGCGGGTCGATGGCGTGATGTATGGTGCCGCAGCAGGTTGGGGCTATGCGACAGCGATCAACATCCTGTTTGTGTTGGATTAGGGTGGTGTGGCACTGCTGAATGGCGGTCTGCGCGTTGTATCACAGGCGTGCCCGTATGTGGCAATGGGCTTGATCGTGGGCTATATCCTCGGGCGGACGCGCTTCGAAGAGATGGCGTTTTACTATCTGGGAATTGGCGTGGCTGCCGGGGCGATTGTGAACGGGCTGCTGTTGTACGCCGGTACAGAGCTGAACACCATCCGGCTGAATCTGACGACTGACGGCTTCAGCCCGTGGCCGGGTCTGATCGCCAATCTGTTGATACTGACGCTGGCTTCAGCAGCCGTGTTTGGACTCCAGCGACGTCACAACCGCCTGACGCGCGCCCGGCTCCGATTGGAGGACGCATGACACAGGTACGCCGCAGCGACCTGACGCGCAACGACCGGTTCGGCGTGGTGCTGGTGTTCTTCCTGACGGCAGGCGCGCTCGGGTTGGGCCTGCTGCTGCGCCAAGGCACGTACAACCAGACGTGGTCCTACGCGAGCCGTGAGGCAGGCATTGAGGCCGAATATCCCTCAACATGGCTGGTGGATGAAGAGGGGCCCTATGTGGCGCGCATCCGCGATCCGAAGGCCCGCCCGTTCAAGACACAGTACATCGTGCAGGTGGTGCCCGCTGGCGGGCAGACATCCGTGCGCAACGTGCTTGACAATCTCACGCTGCGGCGCTCAACGGATCTGGCAGGCTACCGCGTGTTGAATGTGGAAGCGATCAACGTCGGCGGGGCCACTCTGACAGAGATGCGCTTTGCGTTTGTGGACAGCGACCCAAACCCCTTTATCCAGCGGCTGCCGGTCGTGGTGTTGGGCCGCGATGTGGTCATCCTGGATGGGGACCGCGCGATCATCGTGACCTTTATGGCGCAAGAAAACAAGTTCGATGAGGAGCTGGGTGACTTCCAGCAGTTCCTTTCCAGTTTGCGATACTGATATGCGACGATCACTGAGTATGCTGATAACCGGCCTGCTGGCCGTTCTACTGGCTGTGCCGCAGGTGACCGCACAAGAAGCAGCCACCCCCCTACCCCTGACCCAGGCCCGACAGGCGACGGTTTTCCTGATGCAGACGCACGATGTCGGTGCTGCGCAGAGCTTATCATGCGTGGGATCGGGCACGCTGATCAGCGAGGACGGCCTCATCCTGACAAACGCGCACTTTGCCGCCGACAGCGGTCCGTGCCAGGGCGAACGGATCATCGTGGCGCTGCCTGTCCGGCTGGATGAACCGCCTGTGCCTACCTATGTGGCTGAGGTCGACCAGATCGACCGGCGGCTCGATCTGGCTGTGCTGCGCATCACGGGGGGATTGGACGGCAGCCAGGTTGATAGAGAGCTGCTCAACCTGCCAGCGGTGCCTGTGGGCAATTCCAATGAAACACTGCCAGGCAACACATTAACGTACGTCGGCTATCCGGATACAGGTGTTTCGAGCGTGCGGGCGGTGGAGGCACCCATCTCCTTGATCACGCGTGAGAAAAGTGGATCGGGGAGCGGGGCTTGGTTCCGGACGGAAGCAGAACTCGGCGGCGTAATGTCCGGCGGCGGGGCATACAATCAGAACGGGGAACTGGTCGGGGTGATGACGAGCGCACCCGGCACAGACGGTTCACAGCGTGGCGACAGCTGCCTCGCGATCCAGGACGTGACGCAGGATGGTCTGATCACCGAGCAGGATGCATGCGTGCTTATCGGGGGTCCGGTTACCGCGATCCGGCCGGTACAGTTCGCCATGCCTTTGGTCGATTCGGCCCTATTGGGGTTCCAGACCGACCGGGCGGAGGGCCTGCCCATCGCGCCGGGGAACAATCCGCAGTTCAGCCGGTTGTTCTTCTCCACCGGGGCCACGCCGGGCGGCAACCCCACGCAGATCATCACGGCAGCACCGGCGGGCATCACAAGCCTGTACCTGTTTTTCGACTACAACGGCATGCCAGCAGGGATCCCGTATGAGCTGCGGGTGACACGCGACGGCATTGAGATGCCACAGTTCGGCCTGGGGCCGCTGGCATGGGGCGGCGGCATCGACGGCATGTGGTATATCGGCACGGAGGGCATCGCCTGGCCGAATGGTGCGTATCAATTCGACCTGCTGCTGAACGGACAGATCGTGCAGTCAGCGCGGATTTCCATCGGTGTGGATCCGGATCAGGCGGTGTTCAGCAGCCTGACATTCGGCGTGCCGGACGACAACCTCGTACTCGATCCGGTCGGCACGCTGCTGCCAGCGCAGGTCGCGCGCGTTGATGGGCGGTTCACGTTCTCCGGCATTCCCGACGGGCAGGTGTGGACAGAGATCTGGTACCTAGATGGGGCGGAGGTCTCCAACATAACGCGCAACTGGGACAATGGACCGACCGGCCAGATCGATGTAAACGCCATCGCCTTTGAGGGCCTGCCGATGGGCCGCTGGCGTCTGGAGCTCTTCATCAATGACAGATTGGCGGCGACCGGCGACACGATCCTGGCGGGCACGCAGAATCCCAGCACCCGGCAGGTTGACGCATTCAACACGGTGCGGATCGCGAACAACATCAGCCGGGAAGGTACGCCAGCTGGCCAGGTAGGCACCGTCATGCCGGTTGATACACGGGGCCTATACCTCTTTTTCAACTGGAATCTGATCCCCGTGGGCACCGAGTGGACGTATCGCTGGTTCCTCGACGGGCGAGTCATTGCGAGCAGCACCCAACGTTGGGATGGAGGCGGCACGGGTGAGAATTTCTGGGTGAGCCTCAGCGCCGACAGCAGCCTGCCTGAGGGCAACTACGCGGTGGAGATCCTGATGAACGGCGAACCGATGTTCTCCGAAACGGTGACGGTGGGCAGCGGCACGCGCCCGAGTGCGGCCCCGGAGGCAGAAGCCGATGATGTCTTCATCACTGGGCAGGTGGTTGACGCCCTGACAGGCGACGGCATTGCCGGGGCGATGGTGGCCATTCTGGATGTGGCACTTGAATCGCCGCAGTTCACGTGGAACGAATCGGAGATCCTGTCACAGGCGATCACGGATCGCGGAGGGCGGTTTGTGCTGCCGGTTCCGGTGAAGCAGGGCAACTTCTACACGATCTATGTCTTTGCTGAAGGGTTTGTAACCATTGTGGAGGACAACTTCACGATTCCGAGCGACCAACCTTCACCGACGGATATCCGCATTGAGATGAACCACCCGTAGCCTCACCACCCGGCCTGGACGGCGTTCTCATAGTGGGTGAGCCGTTCGACACGGCCGCTGGCAGCGAAGCGCATGGCGATGACGTCGATGCGCCACGGGCAGCCTTCACAGTTTTCCGCCACGTACAGAGCCGCAGCAGCCAGCAGACGTTCCTGCTTTTCCGGGGTGATGGCCTCTTCCGGTTCACCGAAGGCGGTTCCCGTGCGGGCCTTGACTTCGACGAAGACCAATTTCTCACCATACCGCGCCACAATGTCGATCTCACCGGCATCACTGCGCCAGTTACGCTCGACAATCTCGTAGCCGAGAGTATGCAGTGCCTGCACGGCGATATCCTCGGCATGACGGCCTTTTTCAGACGTGGAAGCCACAGCGTGCTACAATCCTCGGCGCATCCATCAGGGAGAGATCCATGCGCGCAGAAATCGTGTCAATCGGGACCGAGCTGCTGCTCGGCGAGATCGATGATACCAACGCCACTGCAATCTCGAAAGCGCTGAACGCCATCGGGATTGATGTGCTTTTTCGGACCACGGTGGGCGACAATGAAGAGCGCATCGCGACTGTGATCCGCCACGCATTGAGCCGGGCGGATATCGTGATCACGACGGGGGGGCTGGGGCCCACACAAGACGACGTGACCCGCGAGGGCATCGCGCGTGCCACCGCAAGGCCGCTCGAGTTCCATGAGGAACTCTACGAGCATATCGCCAGCCTGTTCAAACGTTACGGCGTTACGATGAGCGAGAACAACCGGCGGCAGGCGCACGCCCCGCGGGGCGCGCTCACCATCCCGAACCCGGTGGGTACGGCCCCGGTATTCATCCTGGAGACCGAGCATGGGGCTGTGATGGTGCTGCCCGGAGTCCCCCGTGAGATGAAGCACCTGCTGCATAACCATCTCATCCCGTGGATTCAAGCGCACCGTGACGATCAGGCGGTGATCATCAGCCGTGTGCTGCGCACGGCTGGCGTTGGGGAGAGCACACTGGACGATCTGCTGGGCGACCTGATGCAGGGCACCAACCCAACGGTCGGCCTCTCGGCGCATATCGGCCAGACGGACATCCGGATCACGGCGAAAGCCCCCACACACCTTGCGGCAGAGCAGATGATCGAACCGGTGGAGCAGGCTGTGCGTGACCGCACCGCGCACTATATCTATGGAGTGGGCAAAGAGCTGCTTGAGGATGTGGTGAGAGACCTGTTGAACGAGACCGGCGTCAGGGTCAGCATTGTGGAGGCAGGGAGTGGGGGCGTCATCAGTGAGCGGCTGGGGCAGCCTTCCGAGACGATTACACTGAGCAGCCCACCCACCGAAGAAACGGCCGCGGCCTACGCGGGTGAGGCGCAGGCCCGCACCGGTGCCGACCTGGGAGCCGCCCTGTTGATCGATGTGCTGGCCGACGGCACACAGGCCATAGCAACGGCAGTGGTCGGCGAGGGCATCATGCTGCGGCGGGCATTCACGTGGGGCACGCCCCGTGAGGACGCACCCCTATGGACTTCAACCCAAACCCTTGCGATGCTGTGGCGTGCGCTGCAGCGGTTCAGTCCTCGTTCAGACTGAGGACCGCCATAAAGGCCTCCTGCGGGACCTCCACCGAACCGACCATCTTCATGCGCTTTTTGCCCTTCTTCTGCTTTTCCAGCAGCTTGCGCTTGCGGGTCACGTCACCGCCGTAGCACTTGGAGAGCACATCTTTGCGCATCGCCTTGACATTCGCGCGGCTGATCACCCGCTTGCCAATGGCAGCCTGGATCGGCACGACGAACATCTGGCGCGGGATGAGCTCCTTGAGCTTAGAGACGAGGGCCTGGCCTTTCGCGTAGGCGTGCTCGCGATGCACGATCATGGCGAGCGCATCAAGCGGCTGCTCGTTGACGAGGATATCCATCTTGACGAGATCCTCGGGCCGGTACTCCTTGAAGCGGTAGTCGAGGGAGGCATAGCCGCGTGAGGCCGACTTCAGGTAGTTATAGAAGTCCACGACGAGCTCGGCCAGCGGAATATCAAACTTGAGCAGGACGCGCGTACGGTCGATGTAATCGGTGCCGGTGTACTCGCCACGCTTGCCAGTGACCAACTCCATGATCGGACCGATGTAGTCGGTGGGTGTGAAGATCTCGATGGCCATCCACGGCTCGCGGATCTCCTCAATCTCGCCCTCGTCGGGCAGTTGGGACGGACTGTCGATGGTGATCACCTCACCGGAGGTCTTGAGCACCTCGTACTCCACGGAGGGTGCCGTGGCGATGATATCCAAATCGTATTCGCGTTCGAGGCGCTCCTGCACGATCTCCATGTGGAACAGGCCGAGAAAGCCCACACGGAAGCCGAAATTCAGCGCCTGCGATGTCTCCGGCTCGAAGACCAGCGCGGCATCGTTAAGCTGGAGCTTCTCGATGGCGTCGCGCAGTTCGGGGTAGTCCTCATTTTCGACAGGATAGATCCCAGCGAAGACCATCGGTTTGGCGGGCTGATAACCGGCAAGCGGCTTTTGCGCAGGGGTCTTGAGGGTGGTGACGGTATCGCCGACGCGCACCTCGCGGATCGTCTTCAAACCGGTGGCGACGTAACCGACTTCCCCGGCGGCAATGCGTTTAGTATCGACCATCACGGGCGAGAACACACCGACCTCAATGGGATCGCAGTTGGCGCCGGTGGCCATCATATGCAGATCGTGGTTCATCTCAAGGCAGCCATCCACCACGCGAACATAGGCGATCACACCTTTGTACGGATCGTAGTGGCTGTCAAAGATGAGGGCACGCAGGGGGGCGTCAGGCTGCCCTTCCGGCGGTGGGACGCGCTGCACAACAGCTTCCAACACTTGGCCCACATTGGTGCCGTTCTTAGCCGAGATCTGCAGCACGTCAGCGGCATCAATGCCGATGAGCTGCTCGATCTCCTCGGCGACTTCATCCGGGCGGGCAGCAGGCAGATCGATCTTGTTGACGACTGGGATGATCTCCAGGTCGGCATCCAAGGCGAGATAGAGATTGGCGAGGGTCTGTGCCTCAATGCCCTGGGCGGCATCCACAACCAACACCGCCCCCTCACAGGCCTGCAGGGCACGCGAGACCTCATAGGCGAAGTCCACATGGCCGGGCGTGTCGATAAGGTTGATCTGGTAAGTCTCACCGTCCGCAGCGTGGTGGCGCATCCGGACGGCACTGGCTTTAATGGTGACGCCGCGCTCGCGTTCGAGATCCATGGAGTCAAGCACCTGTTCGGTCATATCACGATCGGAGATGGTTTCGGTCATCTCCAGCAAGCGGTCCGCGAGTGTGCTCTTGCCATGGTCGATGTGCGCGATAATGCAGAAATTGCGGATATGGGATTGGTCCATGTTGGGTTACCCTGGTCGATTACCGTTAAATGGTCTTTGGATTGTACCAGCCAGTTGACAAAGCATCATACCGAGAGTAGCTTTGAGCCGGAACACAGGAGGTGCGCCCCAATGAAGCACGGGCTCATGATGATCCTATTGTTAGCAGCGGCCGCGCTGGCGTGTAACGCGCCGGTCGGCACACCAGAAGACGGCCCTACGCCAGACGCCACGGCAGCGGTTGACCCAACAGCGAGCATCACCCCACAGCAAGACACTGATACACCGGCAGCGCCTGAAGGGGAGTCTGCTGATTTCGATGACTATATCAGGGTATTGGCCCAACAGATCCGGGGTCGCGATTTTGATGCACTCGAAGAACAGGTAGGCGATGCCTTCCTGCTCAGCTACGCGGTTGGTGACACCGGCCAGATCACACCGGAAAGCATCCGCAGCACCCTGGAAACCGATTTCCTGAGCGGGTCGGAGGGTGCCACATTGGTCCCCAACACGGACCCGACCACACTCACTGAGTACGAGACTGAGGCTGAGCGGACCGTGTTCAGCAGGGGATGGGGCCCGACGGGCAACGACGAGGCCCTGCTCTTCCTATCGCTTGACGCTGAGGGGCAACCGTACTGGTCCGGGATGCTCTATGCGCGCGGCGGGTTTGCAGCGCGTGACGATGCGGCGGAGGGCAACCCCACGCGCCCGCCTAACCTGCCCACCGAACCCGGCGCAACGCCGAATCCGCCTACGTACGGAGAGGTTCAGTACGAGACGAGCTTCGGTCTTGGGTGGCCAGATCTGGAGTTTGATACGGGTGAGGCGTACTCGGTGACGGATGGCTACCGGATCGACGCCGCGTCGTTCGCCCTGTGGACGTTCACCACACAGGCCAGCCAGGCGAGCTTCTATGCGGAGATCACAGCCGAGCCGCAGACCTGCCCTGAACGCGCAGGGCAGTACGGGATCCTGTTTCATTACGAGGACTCGGAGACGTTCCGGGCGTTGGTAGTGACATGCAGTGGACGCTGGGCCGTATACGAACGCCGTGGGGAAAACGTCGCTCCGGTCATTGCGGAGGGCGACCTGCCGGGCAATCTGAACGTGGCCAGCGGCGAGCACCGGATCGGGGTGCTAGCGGTAGGGACCACCTTAACGCTGTATGTCGATGACGTAGAGGTGGGCACAGCAGCAGTCGATGCGTTGGTGGATGGCGACTTCGGCCCCTACGTGCAGACGGATGATGTGCCGTTTTCTGTGGTGTTCAGCCGGTTGATTGTGGCGAATCCGACACCATAGCCAGCGCGGTCTCGATGAGCGCGGCGGGTTCGGCAGGAGGGCCTTGGCGGCTGAGCCACAGCAAGAATTCCACATTGCCCGCCGGACCGCGCAGCGGCGACGGTATCAGGCCGCGCAGCGCAAACTCGTGCTCGAGGGAGGTCGCGGCCACATCGGCGAGAACCTGACGGTGCACATCGGAGTCGCGGACTACACCGCCCTTGCCTACCTGCTCCTTACCGGCCTCGAACTGCGGCTTGATGAGCAGTACGGCCTGCGCGGCAGGCTTCATCCAGCCGGTGAAGGCGGGCATCAACAGGGCAAGCGATATAAACGAGGCATCAGCGACTACAAAGTCAACGGGCTCGGGGAGCGACTCAAGGTGGCGGGCATTGGTGCGCTCCATGTTGACGACGCGCTCATCCTGGCGGAGCTTCCAGGCGAGCTGCCCATAGCCAACATCGATGGCGTAGACACGCGCAGCCCCATGCTGGAGCAGGCAGTCGGTAAAGCCGCCAGTCGATGCGCCAACATCGGCGCAGACCCATCCGGTTGGATCGATGGCGAAAGTTTGCAGCGCGCCGAGCAGTTTGTCGCCGCCACGGCTTACAAAGCGGGGTTTGGCCTTCAGGCTGATCGCTGCGCCGGACGGGATCTGTGTGCCTGGTTTGGTGACCAACTGGCCATCGACAAACACCTCACCCGCCATGATGAGCCGCCTGCCACGCTCGCGGGATTCCACGAGGCCGCGTTCTACCAGCAGCCGGTCGATGCGTTCCTTTGGCATGAATTTCGCCTTCCTCCAGCCAATCCTGTAACCTTGTGGTCGTCCATCTATTTTGTCAGCAGCAGGTGGGAGCCGCCCAGTGAACCAGCTTATCGGCCTAATCCGAACCATGCGCCCCAAGCAGTGGACCAAGAACGGGTTCATCTTCATTCCGCTGCTTTTTGATGGGCAGGTGCTGGTGGTCGAGTCGCTGCTGCGGACCACCGCCGGATTCGCGCTGCTGTGTCTGGTCAGCAGCACGGTGTATATCGTCAACGACCTGGTTGACATCGAGGCGGACCGTGAGCACCCGACCAAACGTTACCGCGCTTTGCCTTCCGGCCAGCTCTCTGTGCCTGTGGCGATAGCCGCTGCGATCATCCTGCCGGTGGCGGCGCTGCCGCTGGCCTTTCTGCTCACGTGGGAGCTGGCTGCCGTGCTGGCCGGATATCTGGCTCTCCAGATCGCGTACTCATTCTACCTGAAGCACGTCGTGTTGATCGATGTAATGAGCATCGCTGCGGGGTTTGTGCTGCGTGTGGCCGCCGGTGAGACCGTGATCGAGGTGACACGCTTTTCACCGTGGTTGTACGTCTTTACAACGATGCTGGCACTGTTTCTGGGGTTCTCCAAGCGGCGGCAGGAACTGGTTCTGCTGGAAGAGAACGCGGGCAAATCGCGCAAATCGCTGGAACAGTATAATCTGAAGCTGCTTGACGAGATGATCATCATCGTGATTGCGATGACGGTACTGACCTATACGCTCTATACCTTTTCGGCAGCGGGCCCCGGTCAGAACCCCATGATGCTGTTAACGGCACCGTTCGTGCTGTACGGCATCTTCCGGTACCTGTGGTTGATCCATGTGCAGGGGGAGACCGCCGCACCGGACGAAGTCCTGCTACAGGACCGCCCAATACAGGCTGCGCTCGTGCTGTTCTTTGCAACCGTGTTCGTGATCCTGTACGTGCTCTCATGATTTCGACTTCAGCGCCCGGCAAGATCATCCTCTTCGGCGAGCACGCCGTGGTGTACAATCGCCCTGCCCTGGCTGCCCCACTCAGTGGGCTGCGGGCTACGGCTTCAATAGAGGAAGCGACGACGACCGGCGCAGGTCTCACGATCCGGGCGGTTGATCTGGATACGACGATCCGGCTGCAGGAGTCGGCGGAACATGGACTGGCCCTCATGGCGCGGCTGGTCCTCGACCGGTTGGGCGCAGCCGAACCGACCATCACTGTGACAGTCGAGTCAGCGATTCCGATTGCGGGTGGGCTGGGCAGTGGGGCGGCGGTCTCAGCGGCATTGGGCAAAGCGCTGAGCGCGCACCTTGGCGCTCCACTGGATGCACCGGCTCTATCCGAGCTGGTGTATGAGGTCGAGCGCTTCTACCACGGCACGCCAAGCGGCATCGACAATACCGTGATAAGCTACGAGAAACCGGTCTATTTTGTGCGCGGCAGGCCGCCGGAGGTGTTCAGTTTGGGGATGCCGGTGCAACTGCTGGTGGCTGATACGGGCATTCCCAGCCCCACGCACGAGGCCGTAGGCGGTGTGCGTGCGCGATGGCAGCATGAGCGCGACCGGTACGAGGCGTTGTTCGACCGGATTGCTGGTATCGTGGATACGGCACGGACAGTCCTTGAAGCGGGTGCGGTCGGGCAGCTTGGGCCCCTGATGACGGCCAACCAGCACGAACTGGAGGCAATGGGCGTTTCTTCACCGGCTATCGGCAGGCTGGTGACGGCCGCCCGCAGTGCCGGGTCGTTGGGCGCGAAGCTATCCGGTGGTGGGGTAGGCGGCAATGTGATCGCGCTGGTAACTGCGGAAAGCGCCGATCAGGTTCGGGCGGGACTGCTGGCAGCTGGCGCAGTCGCGGTCTACCAGACGACTATCGGGGAGGGTTGAATGCTGGTCTTTCTCAAGCTGGGCGGCTCGCTGATCACGGACAAGCACACACCACTGACGCCTCGACCGGACGTGATCGAGCGCCTGGGCCAGGCGATCAGCGCTGCGCGAACGCAGCGACCCGACCTCCGGT
>JAADYX010000322.1 GCA_010092885.1 Chloroflexota bacterium
ATGTGATCGATGAGACACACCTCACCTACCTGGACAATCTGATCGGGTGGGCGGAGGATGCAGGTGTCTACGTCATCATCACCTACCAGGCCGGACCGGGATGAAGCCGTGTTCGCAGGTGCAGCGAATGCCAACCTCACAGTGTGGGACAGTCAGGAAGCCCAGGATGCCTGGGCGGAGATGTGGCGCCTGACCGCTGAGCGCTACGGTCAAAGCGCCGTGGTCGCTGGCTATGACCTGCTCACTGAGCCAACCGTCAACAGGCTCATCGATCCGAGCGGCGAACGGTCCCCGCAGGAGGTCGCCGCCGCCGCCGGCACCACACGCGACTGGAATCGCTTTGCCGCCACCCCGATCATCGTTGACTCGATGAACTGGGCCAGCGCCGCATGGTTTCTCGCGCTGACCGTCTTTGACGATCCCAACATCGTCTACGGGCTGCATACCTACGATCCCGATCTGTATACCCAGCAGGAGGCAGGGCAGGGCGCGATCAGCTATCCGAGTGTGGTGGATTATGCTGGCGAACGGGTGCAGTTTGACTCCGCCTGGCTGCGCGAAAACCTCGAACCGGTCCGCACCTTCCAGCAAACTCACAATGTGCCCGTGTTCGTTGGTGAGTTCGGCACGCTGCGCTGGGTGCCCGGCTCCGAGCGGTACTTCAACGGTTTCGATGTCGAGTTGGGGGCTGACGTGGACCAGGCAAGACAATCCGCTGCTGGCTGTCTATCTGGATGCCTGGTCGCGCAATATCGACTATCCGAGCCGCTGAGGCTCACGCCGCCCCGGTGCAGCGGGGCGGCGTGCTTGCAATCCCCATGGTGACCGGCTGCCCTTGTTGGGCAGTTCCCATCTGGCAGGGCGTGCTGTGCATGATCTCGTTTACCGCGCCGATCGGGTGCCTGTTCCTCATGCCGAAGGTTGCCCGGTCGTTTGGCATTGCCTTTTTACAAAATTCTATTATACTCACAACGGTTTGTCTTTGATGGTAGGGTAAGGACTTTACTGGATGAAATCCCTCTTTGAGGCCCTCAAGGCATACGATCTGCCGGTTGGCGTCTACGTCGTGCGCCAGATCGACGGGGTGGATACGCTCGTCGAGGCGAACTTCGAGTTCCTGCGCATCTTCGGCTTTGATTCAGCCGAGGCCGTGGTTGGCCGCCCGGTGACCGATCTATACGGCAGTGAGCAGACGTTCGAGGAGTTCCGCCGCGAGCTGGATCGTGCGGCGGCACAGGGGCGCGTGCTGCACAGCCACCATGAAAAGCTGCGCGCCGCCAACGGGGATCTGATCCCGCTGGAGGTGCACGTCCGCGCCGACTTCGACGAGGCGGGCGCGATCATCGGGCGCACGGGTGTGGTCGTGCCCATCTCCGACCTGGAGATGCTGCTCAGCGATATCGGCAAGGTGCTGCACCGCTACAGCCACACCCTGGTCAACATCCGGCTGCAGCTCGACTCGGTGCAGAAGGCCATCAGCGATGGCGACGATCCGTTCGGGCATCCCTTCTACGCGCCGACGTACCAGGAGGCCGATGCGTCCTTCGAGCGCCCCGCCGGGCTGCTGGCCCGCGCGCTGGAGCGCCTGTTGGACGGCATCGACGCGAATCATCGCGCGTGGGATGCGCTGCCTGCCGAATCATGGGAGCTGCTGCGCCTGCGCCTGATGGTGCTGGAAAACTACCGCACACACATCCCAGAGGTGGAGCTGTGGCCTTCCACCCTGCTGACAGCCGCGCGCGACGTGATCACGACGATGCACACCGTGGAGGCGGGCTACCTGCCCAAACAGACCGTCAAGGATGTGATCGGGCGGGCTAAGGAACTCGAACAGCTCATCTGCCTGTTTGATATCCACCTGACGACCGCGCAGCTGTTGGAGATCGAGCACGAAGTGCTCACTGCCCGTGAGCTGGCGCTCTACAGCGTGCGCTCCCGCACCAAAAAGGAAACGCTGCCGCTGGGCGAGATCGTCTTGGAGGCGTTCCGGTCGCTGGAGAACTTCGCGCAGAGCCGCCAGATCGAGATGCGCATCGAGCAGATCGGGCGGCGGGCGCGGGTGCGGGTGCTGCGCCGTGATGTGGTGCGCGCCGTGCAGAACCTGCTGCACAACGCGATCAAGTACTCGTGGAGCAAGCCCACCGACCCGGTGTGGATCGATGTGCATTACGGCGTTGACCCCGAGACGGGGCTGGCCACCGTGACGATCACCAACTACGGCGTGCCCATCCTGCCGGAGGAGATCGACTCGGGGCGCATCTACGAGCTGGGCTACCGCGGCGCGCTTTCCGGCGACCGCTCGCGGCGCGGCACGGGGATCGGTCTGTACGATGCGCAGCGCGTCGCGCGTGCGCACAGCGGCGATGTCACCATTGGCAGCCGCCCGGCATCCGGCTATCTGGATGAGGACGAGCAGCCGTACATCACAACCGCCGTGCTGACCCTGCCGGTGGTCCTGGGGTAAAGGGGGCGGGCGTGCCCCGCCCCCGGCAAGCAGAGAGGATGAGGAACACTCGGCATGAAGCATGTACTGTGGATAGAGGACGAGGCCACCTTTGATCTGAACCGGCTGGCCGCGGCGGTCAACGTGACGTTTAAGTACAAGCTGACCATCGCCAAGACGGTCACCGATGCGGTGCGCCATATGACATCCGGCACGGAGTACGAGGTGGTGGTCGTCGATATGCGGCTGCTGCCCGGCGAGGATCCGCGCTGGAAGCGCCTGCAGGACACCAACGACCGTGTTCTGCTGGGCATGGAGCTGGTCTACAGCCTGCTGGCCGCTGAGCGCGGGCGGGTCACGTTGGACCCGGCCGAGCGCCCGCAGTGGCTCGGGCCGCAGCGCTTCGCGATCTTCACCGTGGAGCCGGAGAAGGAGCTCTCCGACTTTCTGGATGTGGTCGGCATCGACCGGCGCTTCTACCGTCGCAAGAAGGCGTCGCTGGAGCAGACCACCCTGCTCGACCTGATCGAGATGGTGATCGCGTATCGGGCCGGGGTGCTGAACCCCAACGGGAGGCAGGGATGATCCCCCCCTTAACCGAACAGTGGGCGGCAACCTATCTGGAGGTGCTGGCCGGTGTGCTGGTCTTTGCGCTGGGCGTCGCGGCGCTGATCATCCAGCTGGCCCTGCCCGCCTATCTGCATACGCTGGCCACGCGGCGCGGGCTGTGGCGGCGCTACACGCTGTCGGTCACGGCGATTGTGGGCGTGGTGCTGGTCTATGTGTGGGCGCTGCACCCCATCAGTGATGCCCCCCTGACCGGCCTGCCTGCCCTGCTGGGGCATGCGCTGCTCAGCGGCGCGCTGATCGCCATCGTGTGGATGACGGTCGGCTATGTGCGCCAGGTGGACAGCACCCGGCTGGTGCAGAGCCTGGTTGATGAGTGCGATGTCGACCTGCACCGTGACTCGTCCTTTGACGACACGCTCGACAGCCTGATCGATATCGGCGGGCACGCCAAGGCAGGCTTCGAGAAGGACCGCGTCATCAGTGCGATGCGGCAGCTGGCCGACCTCGTGCTGGACAAATACGAACTCACATATGACGGCACCACGCTCAAGCCGCTGCTGTTCGGGCTGGAGACGGTGCTGGTCCATGGCAGCATGCACGGCTCGCGGGAGAACTTCCGCGAGGCGGCGGGTGTGATCAAGCACATCATGGATCGCCTGCCTGAGGCATACCGCGACAGCAGCGACATGGCCGATCTGCTCAGCGTGACCACCGCCCTGACCATCGTCGTCATGGAGCAGTTCCCCATGGATGGCCGCCTGCCCGCCACATACATGGACATCCTGGATGCCGCGCCCGACGAGACCAGCGACCTGGAGATGTTCCGGGTGGGCATCACGGCGTTGAACACCTCGCAGCGCAGCCATTACGCTTATGAGTTCAGTGTGCGCGCGCTGCTGGCGCTGCTGCCCGCCGAAGGCACGCTCACCGGCACGGAGGGCAATGGGGCGGAACTGCTCGGGCTGATGGCCCACCTGTGGTTCCATAATGAGGGCACCCGCCAGCTGATCGAGAACCTGCTGGCTGTGCTGGAAGGCCGCCTGACCGCTTCCGCCATTGACTCGGCCATCGGGTTCCACTTCAGCACGACCAACTTCGACACGGTTGACCTGCTCAAACGGGCCCGCCCGAACTGGGAGCACATCGCTGAGCGGACCGCCCTCTGACGTTTGTCACCTCCGATCCCGACAATTGACATATGAACAGACCGCCTATCCTGTCGTATGATCAGTATAAAGGAAAGGGGGTTATCCCATGAAAATCAACAGACCGCTGACCGTATACCTCCTTATCGCCCTGATGGTGTTCACTGGCCTGGGTGGGCTGGTGGGGGGTATGGCCTTCCTCCATGACCCGACCGGGAGCACGATGGGCCTCAGCCTGGCCCTGCTGGCCGGGTCGCCGTTTCACAGTTACCTGGTGCCGGGGCTGTTCCTGCTGCTGATTTTGGGCCTCGGGCCGCTGGCAATCGCCGTGGCGCTGTGGCAGGGCCACCCGCGCGCGTGGGATGCTTCCCTGGCGATGGGGGCCACCCTGATGCTGTGGATTACGATTGAGACGAGCATTATCGGCCTGGGCTCCTGGATGCAGCCGTTCTTCTTCCTGGTTGGTGCCGCCATGATGGGCCTGACCGTTGCACCGGCAAGCCGCCGCTACACCAACGCCTGAGCATCCATACTAAACGCAAACGGCCCCCCCATTATGGCGGAGGGCCGTTTCTGATTCACCCGGCTCAGTCGACGGTCATGCCGCCATCCACGGACAGGGTGTGCCCCACCATAAAGGTGGCCTCATCGGAGCACAGCCACACAATCGCGTTGGCGATCTCTTCCGGCTGGGCGCTGCGCCCAATGGGGTGCGGATCCTGCTGTTGGGCGGCCTGCATCATCGCCGCGTACGATTCGTCCATCTGTATGTTCATCACCATGTTGGTGACCACGCCGCCCGGGTTCACCGCGTTGATGCGGATACCGAGTGCCGCGTATTCCACGGCGGCGGTGCGGGTCAACCCGTTGACGGCGTGCTTGCTGGCCGCGTAATCGGCGACGCCGGGCTGGGCACGCAGGCCCGCCGCCGAGGAGGTGTTGACGATCGCGCCGCCGTTTTCCAGCATCAGCGGGATCTCGTACTTCATGCACAGGAAGACCCCGCGCACGTTGACCGCGATCACCCGGTCAAAGACATCCACCGGCTTCTGGTGCATCGGCTCGAACTTCGGCAGGATGCCGGCGTTGTTGGCCGCGTAGTTCAGCTGGCCGTAGGTGTCGATGGTGGTCTGCATCAGATGTTTGACCGAGTCCTCGTCGGCGACATCGGTGTGCACGAAGATCGCCTCGCCGCCCGCGTCCTTGATCAGGGCGAGGGTCTCTTCGCCGCCTTCGTCGTTGACGTCAGCGAGGACCACTTTCGCGCCGTGCGCGGCGAACTTCTGCCCGGTGGCCCGCCCAATGCCGGATCCGGCACCGGTGACCAAAGCGACATGTCCTTCAAAATCGTAAACCATGGTGATACTCCTTATGGGGTTTGGTAGTGTACCAAAGCAGCACGGCTGATCGTGCTGGTGAGGCGGTTTGCTTCTGGCAGGGGTTGACTAGGTGTGCTTGCGAGGATCGTTGTACTGACGTGTGTCTGTATTGTACCTTGGAACGCCCGCTGTGAATAGAGCACCCCACCACAACGCGACCTGTGCTACACTGATGGTGGTGTACACCGAGCCCAGGAGAGAACCTATGTTCAGGCGGATCAAGATCGCGATGACCGTTGGCCTGTTGACCGCTGCCGCGGTGCTGTTTACGCAGACCGCGCATGCTGCGGTCGACCTGATCATCGCAGTGGACAGCACAGGCTTCGTCGGCCAGCACAATGCCATGGTGCTCGACCCGGCGGGCAATCCCATCATCAGCTACTACGATGCAACCAATGAGGCGCTCAAGCTGGCCGTGTGTAACGGCCCTATCTGCACCAACCCGACCATCCGCACAGTGGACAGTGCCGATAACGCGGGCCTGTACACGTCTATCGCCCTTGCCCCTAACGGAAACCCGGTGATCAGCTACCTGGCGGATGTCGGCCCTTTGCCGATGTTCCCACAGCTCAGGCTCCGGTTGGCCCTGTGTGACAACCCGACGTGCAGCAGTGCCATCACCCGCACGCTGGATACCGTCGACATCCTGCCGGTGACCGCCGTCACGCTGGACTCAGCGGGCAATCCGGTGGTGGCCTACGCTCAGGATAACTTCATCGAGTCGTCGCTGGTGCTGGCCGTCTGTGATGACCCCACCTGCGCCACCTGGAGCAATAACGTGCTGGAGGTTTCCAGCGGGCCGTTCCACACCGATATCGATCTGGCGCTGGATTCCGCCGGGAACCCTGTGATCAGCTATGTGCTGGATACGGACGTATTCGTCGCGGTGTGCAACGGGATCACCTGCACCAGCCCGACCTTCACGCTGGTGGATACCGTCAGCGCCAACCTGACCGACTCGACCGGTCTGGCACTGGATTCCTCCGACCATCCACGCATCAGCTACCACGACAGCCTAACCAGCAGCACCGGCGAGGTCCGGCTGGCGGTGTGTGATGATGCCACGTGTACCGGCCCCACCATCCGCACGATTGCCAGCACCGGCGGTCTGGGCGCGGGCAGCGACCTGGCGCTTGATCCGCAGGGGAACCCGGTGCTCAGCTTTGTGGATGACAACACCGCCGAGCTCAAACTGGCGACATGCAGCGACCCGACCTGCACTGCCGCACCAACCATCCGGACGTTGGATGGCTCCTTCATTGACGAAAAACGCACCGCACTGGCGCTGGATGCGACCGGCAGCCCGGCGATCGCGTACCTGCTGCGGCCTAGCGGCTATCTGCTGCTGTACCGCAGCTACGTTCCGGCTGTGCCCAACCCCTCATTTGACCTGCCGCTGAGCGCGTGGTCCGTCATCGCCAATGACGCCAGCAACGGCCGGGTGTGCACCACCAACGACTGCGCTGTGGTGTTCACGGGCAGCGGCGGTATGGAATTGATCCGAACCACCGTGCCTGTCGAGACCCTGCCCTTCGCACAATGGACCCTCAGCCTGACGCTAAGCGGGCTGGCCATCCCGGCGGAAGGGTTCATGGGGGCGCGGCTGGAGTTCCTCGACGGCGGTTCGCCGGTCACACAGGCCAACTGCCTCGTCGCCGACCGCGGCACCTTCGATGCCACGACGATCACCTGCCCGGCGGCCACCGCCCCGGCGGCATACGACTCGATCCGGATCAGCGTGGGCTGGAGGGACATCAGCGACGGCCTGCTGTTCATTGATGCGGTTGCCCTGGATGTAACCAACTAAGCACAGCACCCCCCATCCCACGTGCTGGGATGGGGGGTGTTTTACCTGCCGGGCGGCTCCCTACTGGTCGACGCGGACGAGCACATCGTCGCCCTGCACACGGACCTCAAACGTGGGTACATCGCCGGTGCTGGCAAGCTGCTGGCGCGAGCCATCGCGGATGTCGAAACGCTGGCCGTGGCGCGGGCACTCGATGATGTAGGTGTTGTGCAGGTCGCCCTCGCCGATTGGCCCCTCATCGTGCGGGCACACATCCTCGATGGCGTACAGCGCGCCATCCACATTGAAGATCGCGACCCACAGGCCGTCATCAGCCTCGGTGATCAGGCGGCCACCAGGCGGGATATCACTTACTTTGGCGACTTTAACGTAGTCGGCCATCACGTATCCTTTCGGTTGATTGTCACGCCTGAGAAGATACCAGACCGCGCGCGTCAGCCGCCACTGAGCCGGTCGCGCAGGGCGGCGGCCCGCCCCACCACCGGATTCACGGCCCGCAGCAGCGCAACCTCCCGCCGGAAGGCCCATCCCAGCGCGGCGGTGCGCTCGGCGAACAGCTCCGCAGCGAAGGCCAGCAGCGCCCGGTCCAGCGGGTTGCGTTCGGCAGCGAGGGCCAACAGCGCCGGGTCGGATTGGCGGGGGCGGTTGCGGCCCACGTTGCGCCGCCGGTAGAACGGCATGCCCCACCCGAAGGTGCGCCGCAGCAGCACCAACGACTCATCGAAGCGCTCCAGCAGCCCGAACGCGACCTCACCGGCCAAGCGCTGCTTGGCGGTTTCCAGGTCGGCGGGTGTGGCCGGATCCAGCACGCCCGCCAGGATCTTCGTCTGCACGTCCGGCGTGATCTGCGCGATGGCTTCTTCCGGCGGCAGGCGGTGGTAGCGTTCATGCGCGGGGTGGTCGGCATCACGCAGCACATGGAAATACTCCGAGAGCACACGTTGGGCCGGGTCACGCAGCAGGGTGGCGTAGCGATGCGGCCTCACGGAGGCGGTGTGCACCCCATAATGGAAGTGCCCCCAGACGGTGTCGTACGGCGCATCCGGCGCGCGCAGCAGGTCCGCGGCGGTGGCGATGTTGTGGCGGATATCCGGGGTATCGACGACACGGGTGTGCTCGCCAGCCGGGCCGCGCAGCCGCATGTGGATCGCGTGCAGCGTGGAGCCGCCCGTCTTGGGGATGTGCAGGAAGATCGTCACCGTGGTCACACGCGCGATTATCGCACGCCGGGCGGGGGTGTGTCAATCGGGCGGGCTGGTTCATGCTGCGCCCTACACCCGCTTTGGCCTTGACCTGCGGCGTGCTTCGTCATCTTCAACAGGCCCGATACCCACACCATCCGACCGCTGGAGGTGTTCGGTGAGGCGATCATCGCGGCGGTGGCGGCCCTCTGAACGGCTGGCGCTGTCAGCCGAACGCGGTCCCTGAGCCAACAAAAAAGCCGGGGAGCGGCTGATCCACTCCCCGGCGCGCCGGTCAGGCGTATTTGGCGGCGGCGTCCTCGCGCCGGACCAACCACACCTTGCCGGATTTGCGGGCGTCCAACTTGCCCTTCTTGGCGGCCTTGCGGACCTTTTTCTCCTTCACGCCGAAGGCCTCCGCGGCC
>JAADYX010000323.1 GCA_010092885.1 Chloroflexota bacterium
ACGTGACCTATATCTACGTGGGCTCGATGGAACGCAGCCCGGAGTTTTCAACACCTGCCGGGCTGGCCAAATTTGAACGATTCTTCACACCTGTATTCCAAAACGATGGAGTGACTATCTACCGCGCTGACCAACCATTGATCGAGGAGACCGACTAGATGGAGCACACTGCCGCCGTTCCGGACGATGCGCCGCGCATCGTGGTCTCGACTGAAGCCGCTGTCTACGCCGCGATCTTCGTTATCGCGCTGCTGCTGCGCGTGGTCGAGCTGGGTGCTGTGCCCCTTTCGCCGTTAGAGGCCACACAGGCCGCCGCCGCGCGCGGCATCGAGGCGGGCACGATCACCAGCCCGCTGGCGTACGCCGGTGCCCGGATCATCTTTGCGCTCGGGGGTGTGGGTGCCGCTGGAGCCCGCTTCCTACCCATGCTCGGCGGGCTGCTGCTTACCGCTTCACCGCTGCTCTTCCGCCACCGTTTGGGCCGCGTTCCGACCCTGATCACGGTTGTGCTGCTGGCGATCGTTCCCACCGCAGTGATGGCGGCCCGGCAGATGGGCGGCTTTACGCTGGCGATGCTTGGCCTCGTGGTGATGCTGTGGGCCATCGATCGCTACGTGGAGACGGGAGCATCCGGCTCCGTGGCGCTGGCAGGCGGTGCATTGGCCTTCGCCCTGCTGGCGGACTACGCTGTGCTGGTTGCTCTGGTCGCGATGGGGATCGGAGTTGGGGTGGCCCTGCTCACCGATGAGGAAGGCCAGCTCGATAGGTACACGCTGCGCGCCGTGCTCAGTGGGGTGCCGTGGGCGTCCGCAGCAGGTGCATTCGCCGCCGTGCTGATCCTTGGTGGCACCGTGTTCTTCTTCGCCCCGCAGGGATTTGCTGCCTTCGCCGATCAGTTTGGCCGCTTCACCGGCGGCATCCTGCGGCGGGCTCCCGGTGCGCCTTTGATGGGCCTTGTGCTGGGCGGCTATGAATTCGGCATTATCCTGTTTGGCGTGGTTGGGGCGTGGGTGGCCACGCAGTCGCCGCGACCGTGGCTGCGTTTTCTGGGCGGATGGGGCATCGCCGCGATCCTGCTGGCCTTCCTGTACCAGGGATGGCTGCCCGGGCACGCACTGTGGGTCACCGTGCCGATGGCCGCTCTCAGCGGTGTGGCCGTCACGGCACTCCTCGAACTGGAATTCGACGGCCCCGCGTGGGGGATCGGCCTGCTGACCGTCGGCACTGCCGCCATGATCGCTATACTGCTGTTGACCCTCGGCGGGCACCTCACCAGCCCGGATATCATCGGTTTTCCGCCCGATGCACCGCCTGAAATGATGACCGTGCGCTTCTCGTTTCAACTGGCTCTCGGCGTCCTGATGACCCTGCTGCTGATTGTGCTGTGGTTGGCGGTCTCCATTGGCTTTGGCACGGAGTTCACCTTGCTCGGCATGTGGATGGGCTTCGCGGTGGTGGTGCTCACTCTGGCGGCGGGCCGGTCGGTCAAAGTCGCGCTTACCGATCCAACCACGCCTTATGAGATCCTCACGGTGGCACCCGTACAGCCCGGCCTTGGCGTGATGCATGACACCCTTGAAGAGGTGGGTCGCTTCGTGACGCGCGACTATCTAGATACGCCCATTACTGTGCAGGCACCCTTGGATGGTGTCCTCGCCTGGAGTTTGCGTGAGTTCAGCGCGGTGACCTACATTGACCGTGTCGATCCGTCGGTGGAAACGCCCATTGTCATCACCCCTGCTGATGCTGTAGATCCGGCGCTCGGAGCCGAGTATGTCGGCCAGGATTTTGTCATTACCCGCCAGTGGAGCCCGGCTGGCCTGCCCGTCGGTGAGCAGATGCGCTGGCTGCTCTATCACCAATCGCAGACGCCCACCCTTGACACACGCTATATTCTCTGGGTGCGTGAGGATGTCTATCGCCTGGAAAGTCCGTGAGGAATCTGCGAGGTATGCGTGTATAACTCAATGATGGACATGCAAACCCTGATCGAAGAAGCCGCCAATGGCAGCGAAGCCGCCTGCGAGGCGCTCTACCGGCGCTTCGTCAAGCGCGCGTACCGGCTGGCCTACGGGGTCCTGCTGAACCATGAGGATGCTGAGGAGGTCGTGCAGGACAGCTTCGCCTATGCTTTCCGCACGCTGTACCGCTTCAACTCGGAAAAGAGCAGCTTCAAGACATGGTTGTACACCATTACGATGAGCCGCTGCCGCAACAAGCGACGGCGTAAACTGCTGCCGACCGTCGCTCTGGCTGATGTGGCCGATTGGCTGGCCGGGGGCGGGCCCTCGCCGGAGCGCGAAGTCGCCGCGGCGGGAGTGCGTGAGACCGTCTTTGCGGCACTCAGGCAGCTCTCACCGAAGCTGCGCGAAGCGGTGATCCTCCGCTATTTCGATGAAATGACGTACCGAGAGATGGGCGCGGTGCTCGGGTGCTCGCCGAAGACAGCTGAGTCGCGCGTCCGGCTGGCACACAACGCACTCTACGAGATTCTGGCCGCGCAGCCCGACGCCCTGCCTGATGGAGTCTTTGGCCATGCACCTGATTAAGGCCATGCACCTGAGCAACGATCAGATGAGCGCCTATGTGAACGGCCAGCTCACCGCTGAACAAAAGGCCGGTGTTGATGCCCATCTGGCCGTCTGCCCGACCTGCCGCGCTCGTGTTGAGGCGCATGAGGGCCTGTCGCGAGATCTGGCCTTTGCGTTGGGCAGCCTGCCCGAACCGCGGGCCACCAGCGTGGACCGGTGGTGGTCAGCGCTGCGGCAGCGCCCTGTGCGTACACCGCTGCGCCTCGCGATGATCGCACCGTTTGCCGTGTCGGTCATGCTGCTGCTGATCCCGGTGTTTGCCGCACCCGTGGTCAGCGTGCCCAGCGCACCGGCTGTAACCGCCGGTGTGGTTACCCACCGGCAGTCCGTGACCGTTGTGAGCACACCGTCGCCCGAAATGGTAGTCGCTGAACCGGTTCCCCAGCCACCTGAAACTCCATAGAGGACAGCATATGGCAATCCTGGATAGACAGCGCAGCACAGACCAACCGCTGCTTGCTCAACTTGAAGCACGCCTGACTCGCTTCCTGTATCTGGATGCGGAAAAGGTCGCCTACCTGGTGATTTTCGGGGTGGCGATCCTCACCCGCTTCTGGGACTTGGGAGTGCGGGTCATGAGCCATGATGAGAGCCTGCACACACGCTTCTCCTGGCTTTTATACCGGGGGGAGGGCTTCCAGCATACGCCGTTGATGCACGGCCCGCTGCTGTTCCATATGACGGCTCTCAGCTACTGGCTGTTTGGCGCCAACGATTTCTCCGCGCGTATTTACACCGCCGTGTTGGGCGTCATCCTGGTGATGATGCCGCTGTTCATGCGCAAGTGGTTGGGGCGGACCGGGGCACTGGTGGCCTCCATCCTGATCCTC
>JAADYX010000324.1 GCA_010092885.1 Chloroflexota bacterium
GTGGGATCAGACGCAGTTCCCCGAGGGGATTGAGACAGCCCAGACCGCGTGGAACACCATGATCGAGTCGGTGGCCGTCTTCGACCCGTGGCGGTAGGCCATCCACAACGCAAAAGGGGCCGCTTGGCCAAGCGGCCCCTTTTAGTTTTGAGGGTATGTGTGTCAGTCTTCCAGAGTGAAGGAATCGCCCGGCTTAAGCTCCAAGCCCTTGGCGTCGGTTTCCGATGTGACACGATCTGCCCACGCGGCGCCGTCATGTTCGATCAGCGGCCAGGTGTTGTAGTGGCAGGGGATCGCCGTCTCGGGCTTGATCAGCTTGACGGCCTCAACCGCGTCATCCGGGCCCATTGTGAAATTGTCCCCGATGGGAACGAGCGCCACGTCCGGGCCAGCATACAGTTCCATATCCTTGAAGAGCGCAGTATCACACAGGAAGTAGGCCGACTTGCCGCTCGCCGCTGTGATGATCAACCCGGCGGGGCTGCCACCGTATGAGCCATCCGGCAGGCCGGACCCGTGATGTGCAATCGTCAGCTTGACATGGCCAAACTCATGCTGGAAGCCGCCACCCAAATGCTGCTGGTGCACGTTTTCCAGGCCGTGCGTGTTCATCAGCCAGTTGCCGATCTCAAAGTTGCTGATCACCTTTGCGCCCGTGCGCTTGGCGATCGCGACGGTATCACCAACATGGTCGCCGTGACCATGGGACACGATGATGAAGTCCGCCTCGACGTCGTCGGGGGAAACCTCGGTGAGCGTGTTGCCATTGAAGAAGGGATCGATCAGAACGGTGTGGCCATCGATATCGAGTGACCAGGTTGCATGGCCGAGGAACGTGATTTTGTATGTCATAGGAAAACAGCACTCCTTAGGCTGGTGAGACTCTCCAAGGGCATTATAGATCCGGAGTCTTAATACTGGCAACGGGGGCGGGCCCCCACCACGCCCCCGCGCCCAGAGGGATAGCAATCAGGGATTGTCGTCGAGGGTGTCGGCGGAGCCGTTCTCGGCTTCGAGAGTGGCCAGCATGCCGTCGATCTCATCGATCATC
The DNA here is from genome assembly GCA_010092885.1 of Chloroflexota bacterium. GTDB lineage: Bacteria > Chloroflexota > Anaerolineae > Aggregatilineales > UBA3940 > TC-195. Next base: position 1,052 of record JAADYX010000324.1, read on the forward strand.
TCAACGGACTCGGGCTCCTGCGTTTGGCGGCGGGCACCATCGCCACAGGCCGCTAGGCCAAGCACAGCTGCCAACACGATCACAGCGATGCGATGCTTCATGGTTGGTCCTCCAACTGATCGGCGTCTTCGTTTTCGTCTTCAAGGTCGTCGAGATCACCCAGAATGTCATCAAACAGGTCGTCAACCGCGTCCATATCAGCCGACTCGGTCGGCTCGGGTTCGGGCGTGGGTTCCTCGGTCGGTGGCACGTCCGTCGGCTCGGGCTGATGCGTGCTGGCCTCGGGCTGAGTGGGCACAGGCGTGACGGTCGGTGCAGGCGTGCTGGTCGGGTCGGGGTCCGTCTCGTCCGCGGACTCCGGCGCGGCCTCGGTCGCGGCGGGTTCAACCACGACCGGCTCTTGTTCGAGCCGGTCGCGGACCCGGCCACCGCAGGCGGCTGATGCAGCGATCAGCAGGCCAAGGACGGTGAGCAGGGCGAGGCGTCGCATGCTTAGGCCTGTTCCTCAGCATAGGCTTCGCGGATCTCGCGCAGCGCGATGCGGAAGTCGATGGTGGCATCGGCGAAGTCGATCTGCGCCTGGCGCAGGGCGAGGCGGCCATCTCTCAGCGTGTCGATCGCGACCTCGGGATCGACCACTTCACCGTTCTCATCGAACCCGGCGGCCCCATCAAGAATGGCGACCGCATTGTTAAGGCCGGCCTGTGCCTCCTGCACGGCAGCGGCATAGGCATCGCGTGCGGCGACCAGCTCCGTGGTGTCGAAGCCGCTTTCCTCCAGCGTGGCGATCAGTTCATCGGTCGTCGCGAGGATGTTTCCGGCCTGGTTTAGGCGCAGCTGCAGGCTCTCAGCCGAAAGCTGAAGGCGCTCGTAGTACAGCTCAAGCCGGTCATAGGTCCGCTCGTCCTCTTCTTGGGCAAAAGCGGATTGGTTCGGGATGACGAAGGCCGCGGTCAGGACGGCAGCAAGGGCAAGAATGGCGAACAGACGAAGCTTCTTCATGGGTTTCTCCTACAGAGTACATCGTTTTTCATTGCATCTGTAGAATAGTCGCTGCACGTAAACGAACTTATGCGTGGGTGTAAACGACCTGTAAAGTCTCAGGAAGAGCGCGCTTCTGACTCCAGACGCGCCTGCAAATCGAAGGTATCCGGGTGGATGCGCTTGCCCCCGGCCCGCAGGTAGGCGATGCTGTTGGCCAGCAGCAGGCGGGTGGCGCGGTGCACATCGCGCTCAGCGATGCGGCGCAGCAGGTCAACGCTGGGATAGTCTCGGGTGGGCTCCAACCCATCTGCCAAGAAGAAGATCATATCCGAGCGGGTCATATCCGGATGGCCTGAGGTATGGTAGCGAATGGCCGACAGCACCGCCGGGTCATCGATGGCCCATTCGCGGCGGGCCAGTTCCACCGCCAGCTCGGCGTGCAGCAGGACCGGTTCGGCATGCTGCGGCGGCATAATGGGAATGCCCCATGCTTCAGCCTGTTGCAGCATCTGCTCGCGGGGCATATCGCGGGCGGCATCATGCAGTAGGGCGGCAATCCGCAGCGGACGGACCGGCTCCCCGTGGATCTCAGCCAGCCGGGTGGCGTAGTCACGCACGCCGAGGATGTGAGTGTAGCGCTTCGGCTTGACGCGCTCCCGAACCCACTGAGCCAGGTCATCTTCCAACACGTCACCCACCGATCTGCGACATGACGCGGCCCACCGGGATCACATTCTGCTGCAAGCCGTGGCCCCACGGCTTGTGCCACACCGCATCCCGGATGATCGCCTTCAGCTCGGTTTCGGTGGCACCCTGCCGCAGCGGCGTGAGCACGTCCACCTCGCCATCGCGCAGCAGGCACAGGCGCAGTCGTCCGTCTGCCGTCAGGCGGGCGCGCGTGCAGCTCGCACAGAAGGGCTGCGTCACACTGCTGATGAACCCCAGGTGCCCGCGTGACCCGGCCAGCCTGAACAGCCGCGCCTCACCGATCACGCGCCCGCCGTACATCGGTTCCAGCGGGCCGAGCGCGCATTCAATCCGCTCGATCAGCTCCTGCTCGGTGACGATCTGTGACTGCTGGAAATCCGCCACCTCACCGAAGGGCATCATCTCGATGAAGCGTACATGCCAGTCGTTGTCGATGCTCAGCGCCGCGATGTCGACCACATCCTGCTCATCGTTGAAGCCGCGCACCACCACCGTGTTGATCTTCACCGGCAGCAGCCCGGCCTCCTCAGCAGCGCGGATCCCGGCGAACACGTCTTCCACGCGGTCACGCCGTGTGATCGCCTTGAACCGTTCCCGGTCGAGCGTATCCAGGCTGATGTTGCACCGGTTCAGCCCGGCGCGTGCCAGCGGTTCGGCCAGGTTGGGCAGCAGTACGGCATTGGTCGTCATCGCGATGCGGCCTTCCGGCCCGAGGATGCCGCGCATCTCACCGACCAGATCGACAATATCCGGGTAGACGGTCGGTTCGCCCCCCGTCAACCGGAACTTGTCAAAGCCCAGATCGACGAACACCCGCATCAACGTGAGGATCTCGTCGTACTGCAGCAGGTGGGCGGTCGGCTCAAAGCTCATGTTCTCCGGCATGCAGTACACACAGCGCAGATTGCAGCGGTCCGTCAGAGAAATACGAAGGTAATGTATGTTGCGTCCAAAGCGGTCAACAGCCACCGCCTGTCTCCTTATCGACTCAGTCCGTGGTGTGGGGATGTCCTCTCGTAAAGACGAAGTAGGTCTATTTTATGATAGAATGCGCCATCTGTCTACGGGCAAATGGGTGCCATCTATCCTCACTCCGGTATGACATTTAGCACTATGCCCGCAGCGCCGCACACGGTATTGTAAGGACGAAGCGTGCTATTTACAACATAAATATCCTGGCCTTGAATAGAGTGCCGCCTTCCGATTACAATGGAAGGCGGCATGCGTTGTCGAAAGGACACCTGTGAGCGGATTCGCGAAGTACCCGCTGCGTTACGCGGCACTCGGCCTGCTGCAGCCAGGCCCCAAACACGGTTACGGCCTTTACCAGGATTTTTCCACGCTGTTCGCCTCGATCTGGAAGGCGGGCCAGGCGAAGTTCTATGTGCTGCTGAACACGCTGGAGGATGAGGGCTACCTGGGTTCCACGCGGGAAGCCCAGGCAGGCAGGCCCGATCGCAAGGTCTACCATCTGGAGGAAAGCGGCCGTCAGGCGTTCGCTGAGTGGGTATACGCGCCGGTGACCTCCATGCGCTCCATCCGGGTGGAACTGGTCGCCAAGCTGCGCTTCTTCGATGTGCTCGACCTGCCCGATGTGGACCGCCTCATCGACGCGCAGATCGCCGTGCTCCACGCGATGACAGGCGAGTGGGAGGGCGACTCGCCGGAGGGCGATCCGTTCTTCGCGCTGGTGGATGACTTCCGTGTGCGTCAGGCGCAGTTCACCCAGGAGTGGCTGGAGCACTGCCGCGCCTGGATGAAGGCCCGCTGATCACACCTCGCTGGCGATGCGCTCCCCGAAGCCCAGCAGGCTCCGGTTCACATCCGGGCTGCGGCCCTCGGCGTACACACGCAGAACCGGTTCCGTACCGCTGGGCCGGATCAGCAGCCACGATTCGTCTTCCATAATGTACTTCACGCCGTCGATGGTGCTCAGTTCGGCCACACGCAGGCCGTCGATGTCACCGGGCGCACTGTCGGACAGGCGCTTCACCATCACGGATTTTTCCACCGGGCGGCGCAAACGCAGATCGGTGCGCGCGTAGATCGCCGGGCCGACGTCCGCCTCCAGCTCATCGATCAGGGCTTCAAGCGGCATGCCCGCCTTGGCGATCACCTCCAGCAGCAGCAGGCCCATCAGCACGCCGTCCCCCTCGGGGATATGCCCCTTGACCGAAATCCCACCGGACTCCTCGCCGCCGATCAACACATCCTCGGCCAGCATCAGGTCAGCGATGTAGTTGAACCCGACGGGCGTCTCGCGGACTTCCAGACCGTAGCGCGCCGAAAGCCGGTCGATCATGCGGGTGGTGGAGACAGTCCGCACGACCAACCCGGATTGGCTGCGCTGTTCGACCAGGTACTTGAGGATCAGCGCGTAGATGCGGTGCGGATCCACAAAGCGCCCGCGCCCGTCCATCGCCCCGATGCGGTCGCCGTCACCGTCGGTGGCCAGTCCGATCTGCCCCTGCCCGGATTGGATGGCGGCGGCCAGCGCACCCAGGTACTTGCCCATCGGCTCCGGGTGGATGCCGCCGAAGCCGGGGTTCATCTCCGAACGGATCTCGTGGATGGTCAGGCCTGCGCCGCCCAGCAGGTTCTTGATGTAATGCCTGCCGGAGCCGTACATCGCGTCATGGATCACGGCCAGGTCGGCATCGGTGATCGCGTCCAGATCGACGAGCGTGCGGATATGGTCGTAATAGGACGGGGCCGGGTTGAAGCGCTCGATCAGGCCTTCTTCTATGGCAAATTCCAGGTCAATGAGGTTGGGGCCGCGCGCGCGCCGTTCGTTGTCACGCAGGTAGGCCTCCACCCGCTTGCCGTCCGCCTTGTTGATAGCACCGCCGAAGTGGGCCTTCAGCTTGACTCCGTTGTAGCGCGGCGCGTTGTGGCTGGCCGTGATCATCACACCGGCGGCGGCCTTTTTGTCCAGCACAGCATAGCTCAGGGCGGGTGTGGGGCAGTCCTTGTGGCTCAGGTAGGTCTTAATGCCGTTGGCTGCCAGCACGCGCGCCACCTCGATAGCGTAGCGGTCGGAAAGAAAGCGTGTATCAAACCCGACTACGGCCGTCGGGCGACCCTCGCCGTTTTCGTTCTCCGCGCGGATGAAGTCGGCGATGGCCTGTGAGAGGATGCGCAGGTTGTTGAACGTAAACGTCTCCGAGATGACGGCCCGCCAGCCGTCTGTGCCGAAGCTGATAGTCATAGTAGGCTCTCTCCATGGGTGGGATCAAGTCAGTCATTCCATCATACCGCCTTCAGACGGTGCACCCAAACGCCGCACGCCGAAAATAACCCGCGACGCACTCTGGTTATTACCTAATAATCATTAGACAAACGCCCTGCCGCGCTGTATAGTCTGTCCTGTAGATTGTACAAAGGCTATACAACGAAGGGAGAACCATGGGCAGCGACACTCTGATCGACCTGCGCGGCGTGATCAAACGCTACCAGGTTGGTGACGGCGAATTCACAGCCCTCAAGGGCATCGATCTGAAGGTCAACCGCGGTGAGTTCGTCGCCGTGATCGGCAAATCGGGCAGCGGCAAATCGACGCTGCTCAACATGATCACCGGCATCGACCGGCCCACCGAGGGCGAGGTGCACGTCGGGGGCACGGCGGTGCACACCCTCAGTGAGGGCGAGATGGCCCGTTGGCGCGGCAAAGAGATGGGCATTATTTTTCAGTTTTTCCAGCTGCTGCCAACGCTCACCATCGCCGAGAACGTGATGCTGCCCATGGAATTCCGCGGCATCCGCAGTATGAAGCAGCGCCGCGAGCGTGCCCTGCATCTGCTGGAGATGGTCGATGTCGTCGAGCAGGCCGACAAGATGCCTGCCGCGCTTTCCGGCGGGCAGCAGCAGCGGGTGGCGATTGCGCGCGCACTCGCCAACGACCCGCCCCTGATCGTCGGTGACGAGCCGACCGGCAACCTCGACAGCCGCACCGCGGATGCGGTCTTCGCGTTGTTTGAGCGGCTGGTGACCGAAGAGGACAAGACCATCCTGATGGTCACGCATGACGACGACCTCGCGCAGCGCGTCCACCGGGCGATCATCGTGCATGACGGTGCTGTAGTCGATCGCAACCATACACCGGCCTTCACCGATGCGCAGCAGATGGTCGGGGAGATGGCACTCCACTGATGCTGCTGATCCGCTGGCGCAAGGTCCTGCGCGAACTCTGGAATAACAAGGCCCGCACCCTGCTCGTGGTGATGTCCATCGCGGTGGGTGTGTTTGCTGTGGGCACCATCGCCAACTCGTGGGTGGTGCTCATCAACGACCTGAATACCGCCTACCTGGCAACCAACCCGGCCTCAGCAACGCTGCGCGTTTCCGCCTTTGATGAGGACCTGGTCAACGCGGTGGAAAGCCGGCGGGATATCGCGCAGGCGGAAGGGCGGCAGAGCGCCATCGTTAAGCTGTATCTGCCGGAGGGCGGCACGGTTAACCTGAACCTGCTGGCTGTTGAGGATTTCACCGACGTCGCCATCAGCCAGATGACCCCGGAAGAAGGGGCCTGGCCGCCGAACAGCCGCCAGATTCTGCTGGAGCGCTCGTGGCTGGCCGAGTTCGGCCTCACCATCGGCGAGCAGGTGACCGTCGAAACGGCGGACGGGCGCACCTACCAGCTCGATCTGGCCGGCTCCGCCCACGATCTGCACGTGATCTCAGCGGGCAACTCGGAGGTGGCCACAGGCTACGCCACCCTCGACACGCTCAACTACCTCGGGCTGCCGACCACCTTCAACACCCTCTACCTGACGGTTGCCCAGAACGCCACCGATCAGGCGTACATCACGCAGGTGGTCACGGAGGTCAAAGAGCAGACCCTTGAGCGCAACGGGTTCACCGTGCTCTCAACGACCATCCCCACGCCGGGTGAGGCCTTCCTCACGGTGATCATTCAGGCGGTGTTGGGCGTGCTGGCTGTGGTTGGGCTGTTCTCCCTGGTGCTCAGCGGCGCGCTTGTGCTCAACACGGTCTCCGCTGTGGTGACACGCCAGCTGCGCGAGATCGGTGTGATGAAGTCCATCGGCGGTGAGCGCGGGCAGATCATCGAGATCTATCTGGCATCCGTGACGATCTACGGGCTGCTCTCCCTCGTGATCGCCATTCCGCTGGCTGTGGTCGGCACGCGGGCCTTCACGCAGGCGTTCGCCGA
>JAADYX010000038.1 GCA_010092885.1 Chloroflexota bacterium
ACTCCACAGGCTGTAGGCGATCTCAAATGCGCCGTAGCCGTCCTGCTCAACGATCTCACCGGCAGCCAGAGCCTCCTCGATCATGCCGTACAGGACCCCAAAACTGCTCTCCGGGTAGGCGTAAAAGCCCTTCGGATCGCTTTCATCAAGGGTGCGCACGCTGAACAACAGTTGGAAGAACTCCGGATTGTCCCGCGCGAAATCCACATAGGCGGCCACCATCGCCGGGACCCGTTCGGCAAAGGGCAGATCGGACGGGACACGCTGCAGGTAGGCTGTCAGCTGTTCCTCGCCGCGTTCGCACAGCGTCAGGATGATGTCATCCTTGCTGTCGAAGTACTCGTACAGCCCGGCGGGGCTGTAGTCGATGCGGCGCGCGATCGCCCTCAGGGAGAGCTTGTCCGCGCCGTTTTCACGGATGAGGGCCCGCGCCGCCGTGAGTATCGCTTCCCGGGTGCGGGCCTGCCGCCGTTCCTGTGGGGTACGGTCGTCGGTCATCTGAACGCCTTTTGGCTGCCGAACACTGTTTGGAAGTATACGGTCGATCAGCTGCGCTGTCAAGCAGGACGTTAGTATGGGTATGGCGGAGCCGATCCGCGCACATGCCGGATTATTTTGGCCGTTTGTCCACTTGACGCACATCCACCCCGCATAGACAATAATGTCTGAGGTACCCCCAGCGAGAAAGGGCAGATCACACATGCAGCTACTTGCCGGTCGCTAGCAGATGCAAGACGATTTGGGTTCCGGGGGCATGGGCACCGTTTACAAGGGTGTCGACACGCAGACCGAGCAGACCGTCGCCATCAAGGCCTTGCGGTTGGAATTCGCGCAACCGGAGCTCATCGAACGTTTCAAGCGCGAAGGCCAGGCCCTGCGCGAGCTCGACCACCCCAACATCGTCAAACTGCTTGATGCGCTTGAGCACAACGGGCAGCACTATCTGGTCATGGAATACGTCCCCGGTGGCGACCTCACCGGGCTGCTCAAACAGGGCCCAATGCCCATCGAGATGATCCTCACACTCGGCATCGATCTGGCCGACGCCCTGACGCGCGCCCACAAGCTCGACATCGTGCACCGCGACCTGAAACCGGCCAACGTGCTCCTTGGCGGGGACGGCGTGCTGCGCCTCACGGATTTCGGGGTCGCCCACCTGGGCCAACACAAACGCGTTACCGATGCCGATATGCTCATCGGGACGCTGGACTATCTGCCGCCGGAGGCATTTACCGGCGGTGTGCTCGACCGCCGCGGCGATATCTGGGCGTTTGGCATCATCCTCTTCGAGATGCTGACCGGGCAGCGGCCCTTCTCCGGTGAGAGCATCGCGGAAGTGCTCTACGGGGTGGCGGTCAGGCAGATCCCTGATCTGAGGACCCTACGCCCCGATGCGCCGCGCGCCCTGGTCGATCTGGTCGCCCGCATGCTGGAAAAAGACCCGCAGCAGCGCATCGCATCCGTGCGGTTGGTGGGCGCCCATCTGGAAGCGATCCTCAACGGCGAGGACCCAATGCTGCCCCCCGTGCAGGATCGCAGCGCTACGCCCGAACCGGTCCCGGCCCCGTTCCACCTTGACCTGCGCACACCGCTCGATCCGCCGCCGGAACGGCTCATCGGCCGGGACGAAAAGTTGGCCGAGATCCGCAGGCAGCTCGCCCGCGGCGGCCGGGTGCTGCTGTACGGCCTGGGCGGGATGGGCAAAACCGCTCTCGCCGGGGCACTCGCCGAGGAGCACCGCACCGCCCACAGCCCCGACTCGCTGCGGTGGCTCAAAGTGGTGGGCGCCCCCCTCGACCGTCTGCTGGACGATGTGTGGCGCGCCGCGCACGGAGAAGCCCTACCACCGACTGAACCGGTCACCGTGCGGGCGGCAATGGTCCGCCGCCTGCTGGAAGAGGTGCCCGATCTGCTTGTGGTCCTTGATGACATCACGCTGCACCCAGGGCAGACCCCCAACCAGACAACCGCTCACGTCTGGCGGGAACTGGTCCAACCGCGTGGCCGGCCGCTTCTCGTCACCAGCCGCAGTGAACTGCCGGGTTTCACCGGCGTAGCCGTTGATGAATTGGACCCAGCCAACGCCCAAACCCTGATGCTGGAACAGCTCAGCGGCACGGTCCGCACACGGCTGGAAGACCACCCCGAAGCCCTACGCGGTTTGTGCGCACGGGTCGGGCACCACGCGCTCGGCCTGAAGGTACTGGCCGCTGTGATCGAGGCAGACTTCCGCACCGCGCCGCAGGAGGCACTCACAGCACTGCCCGCCTTGCAGGGCGTGGATGCCTCCCTTGAACTCAGCTGGGCGCGCCTCACCGGTGACGCGCAGCTTGTGCTCGCACGCCTGGCCGCCCTGTGGGATACGACCGCCGGTTGTGGGGCCGAGCTCCTGCGGTTGTGCGCCCCTGATCTGCCCGCTGTCGCGTACCGGCAGGCCCTCGCTGACCTCGAGCGCCGTTCGATGGTGCGTCTGGTGGAAGGGCGCTACACGCTGCACGAACTCGTCCGCGACTACGCGCGCCGCCAGCGTGATGAGACGCGGGCGGCTGTTGCGGGCTGCGTGGCCTACGCAGGAACCTACAGCGGCAAGAAGGTCGAACACTGGGACAAACTGGCCACTGAACTCGACAATCTGCTGGGGGCAGCAGCCTTTGCCGATGAGCACGGTCTGCATGCTGCCGTTAACCGGCTGGCGTTTAGCCTGTATGGCAAAGGGCGCTTCATGCAGATGCGTGAGCATCAGCGGCAGGCGGTCGAGCTGCTGCAGGCGGGGATCCGCGCCGCCCGCGCCCTGACCAGCAGGCAGGACGAAGGCACGCTGCTCAAGAGCCTGGGCACCGCCTACTGGAGTCTGGGCCGGATGCAGGACGCGACGGACGCCTTCGAGCGCAGCCTTGCCATCAGCCAGGAGATGGACGACCGGCACGGCGAGAGCGACATGCTGAACAATCTGGGTGTGGTCTACACCAATCTGGGCCAAATGCAGCGCGCTTTGGCCTACTACGAGCGAACTCTGACCATCAAGCGGGAGCTGAGCGACCGGCGCGGCGAAGGGGCTGTGCTCAACAATCTGGGCAATACCTGCCGCCATTTAGGCCAGCTGG
>JAADYX010000325.1 GCA_010092885.1 Chloroflexota bacterium
GCGGCGTGACGAACAGCGTCCGCTGCCCCCTCATGTTGAGGCGATGTTTGCCCACAGCCTCGCTCTGCTCGACGCGGAGAGTGACTGGCTCAGGGACTTCATCGCAGCCTATGACGAACAGGAGTGACTTGTGGCACAGCAAACCAAACTCGACCTGAAGAAAGAACTCAAACACCTGTATAAGCCATCAAAGAAAGACTTCTCTGTCGTTGATGTCCCCCCGCTGGCCTACCTGATGATCGACGGCGAGGGCAATCCGAATACCAGTGCGGCCTATGCTGACGCCGTATCCGCGCTGTACGGCCTTTCCTATGCGATCCGCAGTGCAGCCAAAGCTGATCCGGGCATCACCTTCACTGTGATGCCGCTGGAGGGCCTGTGGTGGATGGAGGACATGTCCCGCTTTTCCGCTGAAAACAAGGACGAGTGGCTGTGGACCATGATGATCCTCCAGCCGGAGTTCGTCACAGCGGCGATGGTGGAAGCGGCTCGTGAGGTGGCCGTGAGCAAAAAAGAAGACCTTGCCGGCCTTCGGGATGTGCGCTTTGAAACCTACGACGAGGGCCGGTCAGCGCAGATCCTGTATGTGGGCCCCTACACGCAGGAAGCACCCACTATCGCCGCGCTGCATGCGTTCATCAGCGAACAGGGCGGCATGTTGGCGGGCAAGCATCACGAGATCTATCTGAGCGACCCGCGACGAACCGCACCCGAAAAACTGAAGACCGTGATCCGGCAGCCGTTCCATGAGCGCCCTTTCTAACGCCGCTCATATGGCTTTCTGACCGCGCCATAAATTTGTAACGGGGATCGCAAGATCGATCCCCGTTTTCTGATGCACTCCTAACATGCTTTTGATGTACGCCTTGCCACTGCCTTCGCTACGCTCGAATGGGTCGAGATTGGCAGCCTGCCGATCATACGCCGCGACCCACCAACGCTCTAACATTGAGGAGGAGTAAGACCTATGTTTAAGAAGAGCTGGATGCTCTTTGTACTGAGCGCTGTCATGGCCATTTTGGTGGCCTGCGCGCCCGCGACAGAAGAACCGACTGAGGCCCCGGCACCGACTGAGGAGCCGACCGAAGAGCCCACCGAAGAGCCCATGGACGAAGAGGGCATCGCTACCATCGCGGAGATCGTCGCCGCTGGTGAGCAGTTCTCCACGTTGGCCGCCGCGCTGGACGCCGCCGGTCTGACCGAGACGTTCGCCGGTGAGGCTGCCTTTACCGTCTTCGCGCCGACCGATGCCGCCTTTGAGGCCGCGCTGGCTGACCTGGGCCTCACGGCTGAGGAACTGCTGGCCGACACCGGCACGCTGACCACCATCCTGACCTACCATGTCACGGATGACCGCGTCTTTGCGCAGGATGTCATCGCGCTGGACGGTTCAACCATCACCACGCTGAACGGTGAGACCATCGCGGTCAGCGTGCAGGACGGCAACGTGGTACTCAATGACTCGGCCGTCGTCGTCGAGCCTGACATCGAGGCCAGCAATGGCGTCGTCCACGTGATCGACAACGTGCTGCTGCCACCGGGCCTCGGCGAGGTCGAGGAGATGGACGACGAGCAGACCATCGCGGAGATCGCCGCCGGTGATGAGCAGTTCTCCACGCTGGTTGCTGCACTCGATGCGGCCGGCCTGACGGAGACATTCGCCGGCGAGGGCAGCTTCACGGTGTTTGCCCCGACCAACGCCGCCTTTGAGGCCGCACTGGCTGACCTGGGCATCACCGCCGATGAGCTGCTGGCCGATACCGACACTCTGACCGCCATCCTACAGTACCATGTGCTTGACGACACCCTGCTCAGCAGCGACCTGCCGGAAGCCGGCCCGCTGGTGGCAACACTCGGCGGCGAACTGCTCCAGGTGAACACGCCTGAAGGCGTTGTGCTCAATCAGGACGTGACCGTCGTGACCGCTGACGTGGAAGCCAGCAACGGCGTCATCCATGCGATTGACGGCGTGCTGCTGCCGCCTACCTATGAGACGGAAGCCACCGACAATCTGGTCGCCACGGCTGACGCAGCCGGTGATTTCGGCACTCTGCTGGCCGCCGCTGAAGCCGCTGGCCTGGCCGAGACGCTGAGCGATCTGGGTCCGTTCACGGTGTTTGCCCCGACCGACGCCGCGTTTGAAGCGCTGCTGGCCGATCTCGGCATCACCGCTGAGGAGCTGCTGGCCGACACCGATCTGCTGGTCGACGTGCTGGAATACCACATCGTATTCGGTGCCTATAACAGTGAGGCTGTCACCGCGCGCGAGGAGTTCATCATGCTGAATGGTGACACCCTGGCCGTGGCCGACATCCCGCTGACCGACGCGCTCGACGTGGAGGCCAGCAACGGGATCATCCACGTGATCGACAGTGTGATGCTGCCGCCCGCTGACGAGGCAGCCGACGCGCAGACCATCGCTGATATCGTGGTTGCCGGTGAAGAGTTCAGCACGCTGGAGGCCGCACTGGCTGAGGCCGGTCTGGTGGATACCTTCGCTGGTGAAGAGGAATACACCGTCTTCGCCCCGACGGATGCCGCCTTTGAGGCCGCACTCGCCGAACTGGGCATCACCGCCGATGAGCTGCTCGCTGATACGGCTGCGCTGACCGACATTCTGACCTACCACGTGATCGATAGCGCGGTTGATGCGGACACCGTTCTGGGCCTTGACGGCGAGACGGTGGCCACGCTCAACGGCGCGGAGATCGCCATCTCCATTGAGGATGGCACGGTCTTCCTCAACGACTCGATCCAGGTTGTGCAAACCGACGTTCAGGCGAGCAACGGGGTCATCCACGTGATCGACTTCGTGCTGCTGCCGCCTGCTGAATAAACCATCTGCAACGCTGTGAGGGCAGGCCGGGTGGCCTGCCCTTTTTGATTCCGCACGGATCGGGGCATAATGGGAGACCATACAGCCAACCCACGAAAGGCATTCACCATGCGCTACCGGATCGCTGTACTGCTTCTGCTCGCCGCCCTGCTGAGTGCGTGCGGCAGGCAGCCTGAGAGCCTGCCCGAAGCGCTGCCCACCACCGATCCGCCTACGGCCCTCCCAACCGTGGAGGAGCTGGATGTCGTCACCATTACGCCGGACCCGAACGCCACGCCGCTCAACACCCCGGAGCCGACACAGCCGGGCCCAACCGCGACTCCATCTGCCACACCGACCGCCCCCGTGACCAACACGCCGGGGCCTTCCCCTACCGCGACCAACACCCCCACCCCCCTGCCCCCCAC
>JAADYX010000326.1 GCA_010092885.1 Chloroflexota bacterium
CCTTGGTCTGAACCTCTCAATCAGCGGGGAGCTGTGGCCGAACACCTTTTTTGCCAAGCAGACCGAATACTCGGTGCTCTGGCAGCAGCCGTATCCACTGCGCTTTGTCCAGCAGATCGGTGTGTCGTTGGTTGGTGCGCATGTGCTGTTGATCCCCGCGCTGATCGCTGCCCTTGTCCGGCAGATCCGGCAGCGTCCACTCGATGTGCTGTACTTCCTGCCCCTCATCTGGGTCGTGCTGCACTGGGCTGTCTATGCCGCACGGCTGCCGGTAGTGTACCAGCATGGGCGCTACGCGATACCGACCATACCCCTCATCGTGATCTATGGCGTGCGCGGTGCAGCGGAACTCGTGCGACTGCGTTCACGCAGCCAGTTAGTCCGCGCGGCCAGTGTGGGCTACATTGCTGCCGTGCTGGTGGCTTTCCCCGCGGTGACGGTCTTCTTGGGAGCACCTGCCTACGCGGCTGACGTGCATTTCATCGAGGAGGACATCGCGGATGCTGCTCGCTGGATAGCAGCTGAGCGCAGCGACGCTACGATAGTCGCCGCCCACGATATCGGCGCACTCGGCTATTACGCACCCGGCCCACTTCTTGACCTTGCGGGTCTGGTCTCGCCGGAAGTCGTGCCCTTCATGCTGGATGGCGAACGCCTGGCGGAATACGTCGTGTCGGAAGGGGCGGACTACTTGATGGTCTTCCCGCAGTGGAATGCCGCCTACGAGACGTTGGTTGAAGACGACCGCTTCTGCCCGGTGTGGACTTCCGCCGATGAGGATGGCACCTCGCCGGCTGCCGAGCGGTTAGGGCCCAAGACGATCTACCGTGTCGAGCCGGGAGGGTGCCCATGACCCGGGTACTGCCAAGCCTTGCTGTTAGGAGTCCCCTGTGGTAGACTGCCCAAAAGTGACTCCCTACTTGTAACAAGGCGATCAACTCATGGATCATGCGGAGCCCTCAGGGCATGATGGTAAGATTACCGTAGCCGTCGTGGATGACCATCAGCTCTTCCGGCAGGGTGTCGAGATGAGCCTGGGTACGCATGCGGACCTCGCCGTCATTGCTGACTGTGCTAACGGCGAAGAAGCGCTCAAGGTGATCCGCGCTCTCAAACCGAACGTCGTCATCATGGATATCAACCTGCCTGGCCTCAACGGAATCCAGGTGGTACGCCAGATCGTCGCTGAGAAGCTGCCCAGCCGTGTCATCATGCTGACAGCTTACGATGATGTCGAGCAGATTCTGCACGCCATGCGAGCAGGAGCAGCGGCCTATTGCGCAAAAGAAGTTGAACCCGATACGCTTGTGGAGGTTATCCGTGCTGTCCATCAGGGGCGGTACGTTGTCAACGATGAGATCTTCGATGAAGCAGGCATCGAAGAATGGATGGATCAGGGTGTGAAGAACATCGCAGGCCAGTACTATGCTGAACTGGCCGACAGCTTTGCGCCGCTCTCACCGCGTGAGATGGAGATATTACAGTACGTCACACGTGGCATGAGCAACAAAGAGATCGCACATTCCTTACAGATCAGCCACCAGACGGTCAAGAACCATATGACATCAATTCTGCGTAAGCTGGCTGTCGAGGATCGAACCCAGGCTGCTGTTTTTGCGCTGCGCCGGGGGTGGGTACGTCTGCAGGATACGGGTGTGAGTCCCGACGAAGAGGACAAAGAAGGGGAGTAAGCACATGGTTGACGATTTCGCCGATCTGTTCGACGAAGACGAGGAAGTCGAACAAGAAACAAGTGCCCAACAGGCACTGCTGGACACTATCGACTCAGCCGTTAAGCGGTTGCAGGGCATGCAGCACGATCTGCAGGGCACGATGAAGCAGTCCAGCGGCCTCGTTGAGCAGCTGCGCGACCGGAACATGAAGGTTATGGCGGCCATCCAGCGCATGGAGGCCTCATTGGATCAGACCCCGCGGGTTAACCTCAAGCAGGCCTATACGGAAGCACTCAACACCCAGCAGCGCCTGCTGACCAGCCAGGGCCAGTTGGATAAGCTCAACGAGCAGCATAGTCTCCTCAATGACCAGATCGGCTTGCTGCGTGAGATTAAGGAGATGATCCTGCGCAGCGATGATGACGGTGACGTAGAGCAGTTCAATGCGCGCGAGATGTTGATGCGGGTTATTGACGCCCAGGAGACGGAGCGTGAGAGCCTTGCCCGCCGCCTGCATGACGACCCGGCCCACGCATTGACGAACTTCATCCTGCAGGCGGAGATCTGTGAAATGCTCTTCGACCGGGATCAAGGGAAAGCCCGTGAAGAACTCTCCAACCTCAAAACGAAGGCCTCCGAAGCATTCACGAAGGTGCGATCCTTTATCTTCGATCTGCGTCCGATGATGCTCGGGGACTTGGGCCTGGCGCCCACGATGGACAGGTATGTGGAGAGTTTCGCCGAGAAGTCCGGTGTCAATGTTGATTACCAGCCCCCTTCCGGATCCTCCAGACGGTTGGAGAACTATCGAGAGGTCCTGGTTTTCCGCGGTATTCAAGCATTGATGACCAACGCGCGTGACAATGGGGCCAAGACGATTACTGTCTCGATGGAAATAGACGACGACCGCGTCTCAGCGAGTGTTGAAGATGACGGGCGTGGCCTTGGCACCGGTGAACTGGCTATGGACTCAAACAATCCGGAGGCAGTTGGCCTGGGCGCGCTGCAGGAACGTATCGCCCTGGTTGGAGGCGCACTCAATATCTCGTCGGTTCCCGGCGGTACGCGCATCGAATTTGAGATCCCCGCCGGCCCTGAACCGGACGCTGCGCAATCATTTGATGACATTGTGTGACATTGTCCGGATTTCACAGGATTTTAACAAAGGGATCTTGAGCTGGTGTTTTCATCGCTAGAGCTTCAAAGACGGGGCTCCAAGGGAGGCAGAAGTAGCCTATGGGACTATTGACCTATGTCTGTTGGGGCAAGACCCCTTGCGTTCACAAGTTGGACCCGAGTATAATAATTCACGAAGGTAAATACACTTCTATTCATGTTGCAAGGAGCTTAAACAATGCTTTTCCTTCCGCGTGAAGAGGGTCAGGGCCTCGTAGAGTACGCTCTCATCCTCGTTCTGGTTGCCGTAGTCGTCATCGTTATTCTGGCGCTGCTCGGCCCGGCCGTCGGTGGTGTTTTCAGTAACATCGTCGACGAAATCTAAGCAACCCCGTTGTCTAGTGACAGCAGCAGACCGACCGGTCTGCTGCTGTGCTTTTTCCCACATGACAACAACATAACAGA
>JAADYX010000327.1 GCA_010092885.1 Chloroflexota bacterium
TATTCAAAGTAGAACGGTTCGCCCCGGCGGATAAAGGCGGCCAGCCGCTGCCAGACCCAATACTCGTCGTCGAGGTCGTCGGGCTTTTCCAGCCCGAAGCGCTCCAGCAGGTGGTGACGGTACAGATCGTACACCTGCCCTTGGAAGGTGCCCATCGCGCGTACATAGGCGATCGACGCGCGGTAGAACGCCACGGCCAGCAGCAGCGCGACCGCAGCCACCGCCAACAGCGAGAGCACACCCGTGATGATCAGGGAGACCAGCGCGCCGATCAGGACGAGGACCATCACAAAGGAGAAGGTGAGCGTGGTGTCCATCAACAGCTTCTGCCCGTCTATGGTGGCCAGCAGGTCCGGATCAACCTGGGCGGTCACGGTGCGCAGGTACGGCCAGAACACCATGCTGTCGATGCCGTAGCGGGTGAGCGGGTACTCCTCATTGACGGACCACGCATTCCCGTAGAGGGTGGGCCGGATGTTGGCCTCGTCAAAGGGGATGATGGGCACCGGATGCACGGGTTCGCGCTCGCTGTGCTTGGCACTGATGATCTGCTGGAGCTGACCGTCGCGCTCCTCATCGTAGTC
The DNA here is from genome assembly GCA_010092885.1 of Chloroflexota bacterium. Classification (GTDB taxonomy): domain Bacteria; phylum Chloroflexota; class Anaerolineae; order Aggregatilineales; family UBA3940; genus TC-195. The sequence continues at coordinate 585 of JAADYX010000327.1, forward strand.
ACCGCCCATCTCGTAGGAGGTCAGCAGGCGGCGGCGTTCAGCGCGTAGTTGGGCCACATCCGCGTAGAGGTTGGCATGCAGCCGCTTGAAGACGAGGTGCGAGGGCAGCAGCTTTGCGCCCGGGAAAAAGCCCTCATACAGGCGGATCAGGGCGCGGTTGAACAACAGCGGCACAAAGGCCAACACCAGCCCCAGCACTACCGTGGTGAGCAGGGGGCCATCCAGAAAGCCCAACAGCGGTTCGGCGAGCGCGGGGAACAGATCCAGCGGCTCACCCACGATGACCAGATACTGAAAGGCTGCCACCCCGACGAGTGCGGGCACCAGCCCGCTGATCAGATACGTGCGGCCCAGCTGCCCGAGCGCGCCTTCCACCAACCCGGTGAGATCGTCCATGGGTCACTTGCTCACTTTTTCTGCTTGGATTTATGCTTCTTGCGGCGCGGGCTGAGCAGCCCCTCTTCAGGGATCTCGGCGTATTGGCCCGCCATCGCGACGAGGCCCGCATCAAAAGCGCCGCCGCTGCGTGAGCCGCCAGCCGTGACGATCCCACGATAGGCACCGTCTTGCAGCACGACGGCGACTTTGCTCTTGGTCTGGTAGGCTTCGTCACGCAGGGCGCGGTAGTCGGTGCCCGCCATCTCCACCGTCGTCTCGACCGGTTTGAGCACCACGCCAACCAGCTCGGCCAGCCGCGTGCCCAGCAGATCTTCGCCCTGTTCGTTGAGTGCGGCGGTGACATCGCTCACGCGGGCTACTGCATAGCCGCCTTCTTCCAGGTCAACCACGAGGTGCCACCAGTCCTGCGCGTCTTCATCACGCACCGCCCGGACGAGGTCCATCACCGTTTCGTCATCAAACATGAACAGGTGCCGGTTGCGGTCGAGGTCTTTGTCGGTCAGGGGTCGCATCGGTCCATCCTTTTTGTTTCAGTTTAGCATACTAACAAGTTGACCCAAAATGCGCCTTAATAGCTGAAGGCCGCCACCGTCTCGCCGATCACGAAGACACGGCTGCCGGCGGCCACCGCCTGATAGGGGACAGCCGGGCTGCCGCTTAGGGGCAGGCGTGTCTGTTCCAGGCCGGTGGCTATATCGAGCGCGCTCAGGTAGACCAGTCCCTCATCGAAGTCCTTGACGACCGCCCAAATCAGCTCGTTGTCGGCGGCGACCGTCTCCACCACCAGCCCGATCAACGAATGCCAGACCAGATTGCCGGTTTCGGCATCCAACCCGAGTAGGCCGGGCCGTGATCGCTGGGGGGTGGGCGTGGGCACCACCGCCGCGATGCCATCATGTACCAGCAGGGCGTCGGTGCGCAAGTCCAACGCCCAGAGCGTCTGCCCATCCAACCGGGAAAGCGTGCCGATCGTGTCCGGGCCGCGCGCGTAGAGGCGTTCGTCAACCAGCCGCAGCGAGCGCAGATCCGAGCGCAGGGGCACCCGCCACAGCCACGTTTCCGTATCCAGATCGAGGGCGGCGGCTGCGCCCCCCAGCCCGTCATCGATCAGGGTGTAAACCGCGGACTCGCCGGCTGCCAGCGCCCGGAAGCCGCTCTCGGCGCGCTCCGGTGCAGTGGTCGGTGTGGGGAACGGCGTTGCGGTCGGTGTGCCTGTTCCGGCGGGCGTGGGCGGCAGCGGCGGCAGCGGGCGGTAGTCATCACTCACCGACCACAGTGCACTGCCGGTAAACAGTTCGTAGGCGGTCAGCGCGTTCTCCGCGCTGCCGCGCGGCTGTATCCCGACGAGCACCACACCCGGGGCCAGTTCTGCCACGTAGGTACGCCCGCCCGTCAGCGGAGGCAGCTGCCAGATGATGGTGCCGCTGCCATCAACCACCACCAGGCGTGATTCGGTTTGCGTGCCGCGGTCGGTCAGGGTGATCACCGCGATGGATCCCTCCGCGATCAGATCGCCGGTCAGCACGCCGCCGGGCGGATTCTCCAGCAGCAGGCCGCCGCCGCGCACCTGACCCGTGCGCGTCTCGATCCAGGAGAAGCGGCCCACCGTGTCGACCACGGCCAGCCGTTCGCCCGCATCGTCGATCAGCACGGGCTGCGCGACCTGTTCGGTTTCCCACCGCAGGCCGGTGTCGTCGGGTTCGGGAGTCAGGGAAGGCACCGGCAGCGTGACGGTCGGTGCCTCGGTAGGCGTCACGGTCGGGGCAGGCGTGGCCGTCGGGGTGGTGGTGGGGGGCAGGCGCGGCGTCACGAGCAGCGGGTCGCTTTCGGGGTCGGTAATGCAGGCGGTCAGCAGCAGGGTTGCGACCATCAGAGCACAGCAGAAGGGGCACATGCGTGTGCCCCTTCCAGTGAACTGTTTGTGGAGATTGGATCGATCAGGCACCCGCCACACCGACCTTATAGCAGGCCACGTAGTGTCCGCCGCCTTTGTCTTCCAGCGGAGGATGCGGGTTGTCCCGGCAGAACTCGTCAGCGATGGGGCAGCGCGCATAGAAGCGGCAGCGCGGCGGCGGATCCACCGGCTTGCTGATGCCACCCTTGATGTTGATGAAATCACGGCTCAGGCGTGGGTCCGGGACCGGAGTCGCGGCGAGCAGCGCCTGGGTATACGGATGCAGCGGGTTGGAGAGCAGTTCCTCTGTATCGGCGCGCTCAACCATCTTGCCGAGGTACATCACGCCGATCTGGTCGGTCATGTAGCGGGCGACGGCCAGGTCATGGGTGATGTACAGGTAGCTGACGCCGAAGCGCTCAGCCAGGTTGCTCATCAGCTGCATGACGCCGATCCGGATGGATACATCCAACATGGAGGTCGGCTCGTCGGCTACGATGAACATCGGGTCGATGATCAGGGCGCGGGCGATGGCCACACGCTGCCGCTGCCCGCCGGACAGCTCGTGCGGGAAGCGGTACATGAACTGCTCAGGCGGTGTGAGGCCGCATTCGTTGAGCAGAGCCGCCACACGCTCCTGACGTTCGGTCAGCGTACCAATGCCCTGAACGGTCAGCGGTTCGGCTACCGTGTCAAAGATGGTGCGCCGGGGGTTCAGCGACTCATAGGGATCCTGGAAGATCATCTGTGTGCGGCGGCGGAACTGCCGCAGCGCGGTGCCCTTATGGTGGGCGATGTCCTCCATGTCGCCATCTTCCGTCTGCATCAGGATGCTGCCAGCGGTTGGCTCATGCAGCCGAACCAGCAGCTTGCCGGTTGTCGTCTTTCCGCAGCCCGACTCACCGACCAGACCGAGGCTTTGGCCCGGCATGATGGTGAAGTTCAGGTCATCAACGGCGTGCACAAACGAGCTCGCGCGTGAGAAGATCCCCGACGAAACCGGGAAGTACTTCTTGAGCCCGCTGACTTCCACAAGGGGCTTGTCCCGGTGGACACGCGCCTTGACGTCTTGCTGGATTGCCTCAGCCATTAATAGTCCCCTTCTTCCAACGGATGGAAACACGCGGCAAAGTGACTGTTGCCGTAGTCTTTGAATTCGGGTACCTCATCCACACAGATCTGCGTGGCGCGCGGGCAGCGCGGATGGAACCGGCAGCCGCTCGGCGGCGTGATCAGGTTGGGGGGTTCCCCTTCCAACGGCTGGAGGATCTGGCGTTGGCCTTTGATGCTCGGGAAGGACTTCATCAGGGCGAACGTGTATGGGTGCAGCGGCCGCTCGAAGATCTCCACCGAGTCAGCCAGTTCGACCAGCTGCCCGGCGTACATCACTCCGATGCGGTTGCTCACCTCAGCGATCACCGCGATATCGTGCGAGATGTAGATCATGCTCATGCCGAGCTTGGCCTGCACCTCTTCCAGCTTACGCAGGACACGGTCCTGCACGATCACGTCCAGGGCGGTGGTCGGCTCGTCGGCGATGATCAGGTCCGGGTTGCAGGACAGGGTCATCGCGATGACCGCACGCTGACGCATGCCACCGCTGAACTCATGTGGGTAGCGGTCCATGAAGGTCGGGTCGAGACCGACCAGGTCGAACAGTTCAGCCACACGGGCGCGGGCCTGTGTATTGTCCATCACGCCCATGTGCAGCTCCAGCGCTTCGATGATCTGCTCACCCACGGTGTAGACGGGGTTCAGCGAGTTCATCGCCGCCTGAAAAATCATCGAGATGCGGCTCCAGCGGAATTTACGCATCTCGTTCTCGGGCAAGGCCAGCAGGTCGGTGTCACCCATCCAGACGTGGCCCCCGATAATCTTGGCGTTGTCCGGCAGCAGACGCAGCAGCGTCTTGGCGATGGACGTTTTGCCGCAGCCGGACTCGCCAACCAGCCCGAGGGAGTCGCCCTCGGCCAGGGTGAACGAAACGTTGTCAACAGCACGTACGTCCCCGCCGCGGGTGCCGTAGTGCATAGTCAGGTTTTCGACTTGAAGCAGTAGTTTGCTCACGCTCGAAAACTCCCCTCTCTCTTCTTCACCAGGATAAATTGCTAGCGTTTGCGCAGCCGCGGGTTGACCACCTCGTCAAGGGCACGTCCGACCAGGTAGAAGGCCGCACACAGCAGCGTGATCGCAATGCTGGCGGGGAAAAGCAGCCACCAGAATTCGAAACCACGCAGCAGATAACCCTCGGACTGGGCGAGGTTGATCATGATCCCCCAGCTCATGCGGATGTTCATCAGACCGAAGAACGACAGCACAGCCTCGGAGAAGATCGCGGTTGTTACGGTAAACATCATGTACAGGAAGGCGAGCGGCAGCAGGTTCGGCACGATGTGGGTGAAGATAATGTGGAAATCTGACCCACCGGCGACCCTCGCCGCTTCGATAAATGGCTTGACTTTGATGGTCAGCGCCTGGGATTTGATGATGACGGTCACCCCGCCAAAGCCGGATAAGATCCCTATGACAAATGCCAACATCAGCAGGTTGAGCTCGAAGAACGCGCCCAACACAATCAGCAGAGGCAGGCTCGGGATCATGATGACCAGGTCCGCCAGTCGCATCAACACGGAGTCGATAACCCCGCCGTAGAAGGCGGCCACCGCCCCAATGCTCGTCCCGATGGTTACGGTCACCAGCGCCGCGACGATCCCCAGCCCGAACTCCGATGAGGTGCTGTACAACAGCTGGCTGAGCACATCGCGCCCGATGGGATCGGTGCCCAGCAGGTGGGCAGCGGATGGGGCAGACGGATGCGAGTCGATGGTGTAGTCAAAGCCCACGATCGGATCGTAGGTAGCAGCATCCCACACCGTCGCCATCAGGATCGGGTGTGACAGGGCCATGAGGCCGAAGATGAAGATGATCACCAGGCCGATCATGCCGATTGGGTTCTCAGAGAAGATGGCCCAACTGCTGCGCAGGCTGTTCCACAGCAGCTTGAGGCGCACGCGCCACAGCTGCTCAGTGCGGACTCCACCGTAGGTTTCTGCGCCTACGCCAACATTCTGGTCAGTTTGTTCTACGCTCATTAGGTTCCCTCACTAGTAGCGGATGCGCGGATCCAGATAGGCGTACAGGATATCTGCAACCAGGTGGGCGACCAAGGCCACACCACCGATGATGAGCAGCGTGCCCATCGCCAGCGGGATGTCCTGCTCCTGAGCCGCACCCAGGATGGTCAGGCCCAGCCCTGCCCAGGAGAAGATCGTCTCCGTGACGATGCCGCCGTTGATCGCAAACGCGATGCCGTAGACCAGGCTGGTCACCACGGGCAGCAGGGCGTTACGGGCCGCGTGCTTGTCGCGGATCATGGTTTCCGGCAGGCCTTTGGCCTTCGCCGTCTCGATGTAGTCTTCGCTCAAGGTTTCCAGCATACTGTTGCGCATCAGCAGCATGGTGCCCGCGTATGAGATCAACGTCACAGTGAGCACAGGTAGGATCAGGTGCCAGGTGATCTGGCGGGCGTACGGCAGCATGGGGTCTTGGCCACCAGCTATCGGGCCTTGGATCACCAGCCAGTAGATCAGGAACAGGCCAACCGCCGCGGCATACCCCGGCAGACGGATCTTGTTGCGCTGCACAGGGGCCATCTTGCGTGTCACGATACCGATCGCAATGATCGCCGCCACCAGCAGCGTGGCCGTGAGAATGATAGTACCAAACACCTGGTTAGCGGTATAGGCCCGCCCCAGGGCCAGCCATTCTCTCACGTTGAGGAATTTGCCCAGCGGGAAGATCCCTAGGGTTGCGCCGAAGATTAAGATCATCATTAACGCAAACCAGGGCGTGAACACCGTGTATAGGCCCACCCCCAACACCGTCGCGACATACTCCCCGACTGTGTCGCGGTTCCAGGCTAGTACCTTGCCGGAGACAAAGCCCAACCAGAAGGAGACCAGCGTCGCACTCAAGAAGAGGAAGACGGTGCGTGGCAGGCGCTCAGCGATGATCTCACCGACCGGGCGCGGGAACTCCGACCAGGAGATGCCCAGGTTGCCCCGCCAGAAGTTGAAGATGTACAGGAAGAACCGCTCTACCGGCGGACGGTCCAGGCCGTAGTCCTCAACGAGGACCTGACGGGCGGCTGGGGTGATGTTCGGATTGCCATAGAACTGGTCGGCGAAGTCACCGGGCTGCAGTTCTAGCAGAAAATACAGCAGCGCCTGAAAGATGAGAAAGGTGATCAACATCTGAATCAGCCGCCGCCCCAGAAAACGAGTCATGGCTTTCTCCACTCAAACAAAAACAAGCATGTTCAATGATAGCAGGTGTGTGGGTCGAGCCGACCCGATATCGAAAGGGGCGGGAGGGGATGCCCCCCGCCCACTTTGCTAGACCTTACTCAAAGGTTTACTCAAAGACGCGCACGCCGCCGATCAGACCGTTGAAGCCCTGGATACCGTCCAGAACCTCAGTGTACGGGAACTCAACGTTCTCGCGGTACACGTCGTAGATCGGGTTCGTGAACAGCAGGACGTACGGGACGTCGTTGGCAAGGATTTCCTGCATCTGGAAGGCTAGGCTCTGGGCTTCCTCGATGTCGGTGGCTGCCAGGAACTCATCCGTCACTGCATCGAACTCGGGGTTGCTGTAACCGGGCGTGTTGAAACCACCCTCTGCCGAGTCGTTGCGGGTGTGGAAGAAGTTGTCCATGAAGTCCGGATAGACACCACCGAGACCCCAACCCAGGATGTACATATCCCAGTTGACGGCCTCTTCGCCCTCAGCGAAGGCGACGGGCACGATGGCGCTGAACGGAACCAGCTCAGCCACAACCGGGATACCCAGGTCATTGGTGAACTCTTCCACCCAGATCGCGGAGGTCGCGCGCAGCGGGTCGTAACCAGCGTTCGGGGCCAGCAGCTGCAGTTCTTCGACTACGGTGCCATCCGGGGTGACCAGTGTGCCACCGCGGGCAACCTGCAGGCTGTCCTCATCCCAGACGGGCTCTTCGCCGTCCCAGCTGTAGCCAGCATCCACAAGGATCTGCTTGGCTGCTTCGAAGCGAGCCTGACGGTCAAGGGGGTTGCCCTCATCGTCGAAGCCCCAGCGGGTCACATCCGGGTTGTGCCAGAAGCCGTTGCCGGGCGGCACCATGCTGTAAACGGGCAGAGCAGCGCCACCAAGGATGGTCTGCGTGATGAAGCCCTGGTCCACAACGGTGGCGACGGCCTGGCGGAAGGCAACGTCGTTCATCGGGGTAACGCGGGTGTTGAACGCCATGTAACGGAAGCCGTTCTGGTCGTTCTCAGCGATGTTCAGGCCAGGCGTATCCTGGACGGTGTTGCGCAGACCCTGGGACAGACCCAGCGGGCTGAACACGTAGTCGATCTCGCCGTCCTGGAGGGCCAGGAAGGCCGCATCCTGCGAACCGTAGATGCTGTAGATCACCTCATTGA
>JAADYX010000328.1 GCA_010092885.1 Chloroflexota bacterium
CAGACAGCGATCATCAACCGCGCGGCAGACCACAGCCATACCGGGACCATCATCACCGCCGAAAGCGGCCTGGCGTCGATCCGGCTGGCCCGGCTGTGCGCGCGCTACGGTCTGGCCGGGTTCGAGTGGGCGATCGGGGTGCCGGGCACCTTGGGCGGCGCGGTGGTCGGCAACGCGGGGGCACACGGCGGCGATATGGCCGGCTCAGTGGTCACCGTTGAAGCCATCACCCCGGCGGGTCCGCTCACCTGGACCAACGACCAGCTCGCCTTCGACTACCGGTCGTCACGCATCAAGCGGGAGGGGCTGCCCTGTGTGATCACCCTGGTGGTACTCAAGTTTGAGGCCGGGGATCCCGATGCGATCAGCGCCCGCATGGGGGAGTTCAACGCCTACCGCAAGCGCACCCAGCCCGCCGGGGCCACCCTCGGCTCGACCTTCAAGAACCCGCCGGGCGACCACGCCGGGCGGCTGATCGATGTGGCGGGCCTGAAGGGCACGCAGATCGGCGGGGCGCGGATCAGCGAGAAGCACGCCAACTTCATCCTCAACATGGGCGGGGCCACCGCCGCGGATGTGATGGCACTGGCCGACCTGGCACGCGAGACCGTGGCCAAACAGTTCGGTGTGACGCTTGAGCTGGAGATCGAACCGGTCGGAGTCTGGGAACAGCCACGCTGACCCGCTATCTTCACAAGGGCAACATATACACAATCAAAGGAATACCATCCATGATCCCAGACAGCCACAAGGATCTCCTGGAGAACGCCTACCCGGCCACTGTCGGCACAACCATGCCGGACGGCCAACCGCAGCTGACCGTCATCTGGACCCTCTATGAGGGCGACGTGATCAAGTTCAGCACGAGGGAGCCCAGCCAGAAAGTAGACAACCTCAAACAGCGCCCGCAGATCACGTTGATGATCATCGACCCGGAGAACATGTACCGCTATCTTGAAGTGCGCGGCAGGGCGGCGATCACACAAGAGGGTGCCATCGATCTGATTGACAGGCTGGCACAGAAGTACATGGGCCGCGGCTACTATGACAACATGGACCCGGACCGCGCTCAGGCCGACCGCGACCAGCGCGTTGTGGTGACCATCAAGCCGGAACACGTCGTCGCGAACGGCTAGGGCACCTCTTCAGCCTCCCACAGCCAGACCCACGCCGAATAGTAGGCCTCCTGCCGGACGGGATCGTGGGTCTCATCCAGCGCGGCGAGGACTTCGTCAGCGGGCGGTGTAAAGGCCGTCACCAGCCACACATAATCTGGCTTCTCTTCCGCGACCAGCGCGGCCAGCGGACCGGCGTCGGTGGCCCACCCGGCGGCGGCCTGCACCCGCCGCGCTGACCCCATCTGCTCGAAGTAATAGTCGAAGTGTGTCTCCGTGTTCGGGTGGCCGGTGAACCCGATGATCAGCGAGTCGCCGGTCAGATCGGGGTCGGTTTCCACGACGAGGGCCGCGGCCTCCCGGAACTGCGCTTTGGTCACACGGTTGTAATAGTCCCACCCATACACCAGATGGTAGACCAGCACCAACCCGGCGGCGGCCATCAACCCGGTGACCGCGACGCGCGGCAGCGGCAGCCGGACGGCCATCCACGCCAGCAGCAGGTAGTAGGCGGGCGCGCCGATCAGCAGGTAGCGGTTGACCAGCAGCGACTTGTTCGCCGCCGTGGAGTAGCCATACGTGATCGCGAACGGCAGCAGCAGCCACAGCAGCAGGATCGCCCACACATCCCAGCGGACCTCCTCTTTAAGGCGCAGCGCACGCCACAGCTCCACACCGACCACCACACCGAACAGGATGTTCATGGCATCGACCCACGGCGGACGCATGTTCAGCAAAAAGTGGAAGTACGTCAGCAGCTCAACGATGACGCTCTGCGGGCTGGTGAGGAAGTAGGTATCGCGCTGCAGGTCCCGCAGGGTCTCCGGCAGCCAGGGCAGGTAGCCCACCGCGATCACGGCGTACAGCGCGAAGAACGCCGGCCAGCGGCGCGGCTGCCGGATGTGCCAGGCCAGCGCACCGATGCCTTGCAGCGCCACCAGCAGGGATCCGAAGTAATTGTAGTAGAGGATCAGCAGGGCAGTGAGCGCGTAGCCGACCAGTGCGACCGGTTTGGGCCGCTCGTCACGATGGAGGGCGCGCATGATCCGCAGCCAGAACAGCATCGAGAGGGTGGTGTACAGCAGCAGGGCCGCATACGGACGGGCCTCCTGGCTGTAGTAGATGGTCACCTGCACCACCGCCGCCAGCAGGGCGGCATACAGACCGCCGCGCCCACCCAGCAGATCGCGGCCCAGCCGGTAGATCGCGGCGACGAACAGCACGCCGGCCAGCGCAGCCGGGTAGCGCAGCAGAAACTCGCTGCTGCCGACGGCCTTCATCCAGACGAAGGCCGCCATCGGATGCCCCGGCGGCCACACATCCTCGCGCACGCTGGCGATCATCGCCGCGAAGGTGGGCTGGTCGGAGCGGGTCCAGGTCATCAGTTCGTCGAACCACAGGGACTGGAGATCCAGATCGTGGAAGCGCAGCCCCGCCGCCACGATCAGCAGCGGCACGACGATCCAGATGCTGTTTTCAAGCCGGTCGAGCAGGTCCTGCATGCGATGCTCCTCCGTTTACGCGGGCTGCATTGTAGACCGCCAGCGGCCCGGCTGCCAACAGATGGACCATCACCCTAAACCGGCTCACGTGGACCACGCAGCACCTCATATTCTGCCGGTTCACACAAAACGAGAAGATGCGTGCCAGCTGCTTTTCCAATGCTCTGGTTGAAAACCACCAAGGTAATCAAACACAACCTTGGTATCCAGAACAAAGGTCAATCTTTCCACTGATCCTCGTCCCACGGTTCGATGCATTCCTCGTTCATCGCGCGTACATCTCAGCCTACTCCTCAGCCGTGAAGCCCTCACGGATGGCCTTGGCGGGTGTCAGGTGGTCTACCGCCTGTTTGATCTCGTTTGGGGATAGCATTCGGTTGGCTCCTTTCTTGCATGAGCACGTCAGTGTTGCACGGACAGTGCACTACGTGAAATATCCGGCCTGCCCCGGTAGGATCTTGCGTATGACGACTCAACATCTGCGGTCAGGCCGACTGCCATCCGTCTTTTATGCACTCGCCGCGCTGATGGCCGCCCTGCTGACGCTGCCGTTCATTGCGCTGCTGTGGCGGCTGGTGGGCATCGAGCCATTTGCGCTCAGCCGCACACCGATCCTGGATGCGCTGCTGGTCAGCATGCGCACCACCACGATCAGCGTGGTGCTGGTCGTGGCGTTGGGCACACCGCTGGCCTATGCCCTGGCGCGATTCCAGTTCCCCGGCAAGCGCCTGATCTCGGCGTTGGTCGAGGTGCCCATCGTGATGCCGCCTGTGGTCGCCGGGCTGGCGCTGCTGCTGGCCTTTGGCCGCCGCGGCCTGATCGGGGCCTCATTGGTGGATCTCGGCCTCATGGTGATCTTCACGCCCGCCGCGGTGATCATCACGCAGGTGTTTGTCTCCGCACCGTTTTACATCCGTGCCGCACAGACGCGCTTCGCTGCGGTGCCGCGCGACCTGGAAGAGGCAGCCCGCATCGATGGCGCCAACGAGTGGCTGGTCTTCCGGCACATCACGCTGCCGCTGAGCCTGCCCGCCCTGCTGACCGGCCTCGCGCTGGCGTGGGCGCGCGCGCTGGGGGAGTTCGGCGCGACGATCCTGTTTGCCGGGAACCTGCAAGGGCGC
>JAADYX010000329.1 GCA_010092885.1 Chloroflexota bacterium
CACGCGCTCATCGGCTGGTGGCGGCTCAGCCAGATCGGCGAGAATGGCCATTGCACGGCGCATCAGGTCTTGGACGCCCTGACCCGTAACAGCGGATATCTTCATCGCCGCATGCCCGTGTTCAGCCGCAACCTGCTGGACGGCCTCCCAATAGTCGGCGGCCTGCGGCAGTTCGATCTTGTTGAGCACCACAATCTGCGGGCGGTTGAGAAGGTCCTCATCGAACAAGGCGAGTTCCGTGTTGATCTGTACGAAGTCGCCGACCGGGTCTTCACCGGCCCCATCGAGCAGATGGATCAGAACACGGGTACGCTGGATATGTCTGAGGAATGCATGCCCCAGCCCAACGCCTGCGTGCGCGCCTTCGATCAGACCGGGAATATCGGCCAACACGAGATCCTCATCGTCTATGCGGGCCACGCCCAAATTGGGCTGAATCGTCGTGAAGGGATACGCAGCTATCTTCGGTGTGGCCGCGCTCACAACGGAGAGCAGGGTCGACTTGCCCGCGTTGGGCACGCCGACGATGCCCACATCGGCTATGAGCTTGAGCTCCAACAGGAGTTCACGTTCTTCGCCCGGTGCCCCTTTTTCCCCGATGCGTGGCGCCTGATTGGTCGAGGTCTTGAAGCGGGCGTTGCCCCGCCCTCCCCTACCCCCGCGGGCCACTATGGCGCGCTGCCCGGGTGCGGTCAGGTCGGCGAGGAGTTGGCCGGTATCCGCGTCACGAACAATGGTGCCGGGTGGCACCTCGACAACGAGATCGTCACCCGAGGCCCCGGTCTTGTTGAAGCTGCCGCCGCGCGCGCCGGGTTCAGCTTTGAAGTGGCGCTCGTGGGAAAAGCGACGCAGCGTATTCAGACGTTGGCGACCTCCAGCACGACATCGCCGCCCCGGCCGCCGTCACCGCCAGCCGGCCCGCCGTGGGGCACGTACTTTTCGCGGCGAAAAGCGACGAGCCCATCACCGCCGTCGCCTGCCTTTACGTAGATCGTGGCCTCATCGAGAAACATAGTGGCGATAGCATACCGTGTGGCACCTACCCAAAGCAAAAGAGACCGGCGCTGTGAAGCCGGTCCCTCAGGCTGTGCGCAAGTTTCAGCGGTCGCGGTCCAAGACCAGCGTGATGATGTCACGCAGCTCGTCTACCAGCGCGCTCTCCGGCAGGCGGTCGAGTGCAGCGTGCGCCATGTCAGCGCTCAGGCGGGCCATCTTCCAGCCCTCGTCAACAGCGCCGCTTTCCAGCATTTTCTGCTTCATGGCATCGAACATGTTGTCCGCGGGAGCGGGTGCCTCCGCGACAGCCGTTGTGCTGCCGTTTGACGCTCCATTGGTGGCATAGGCGGTCATCACGCCCTTGCCCTGCACGGCATCGATGCCGGCGGTCTTGCCTAGTTTGGAGGGATCGCCGACCAGGTCGAGGATATCGTCGACAATCTGGAAGGCAAGGCCCACATGAAAGCCGTACTCGCCGAGTGCATCCACCATTTCATCGTCAGCACCGGCAAGTTGAGCGCCGAGCACTGCCGACGCCTGGAACAGCGATGCGGTCTTCTTCGCAACAATCTGCTTGTAGACCTCGCGATTAAGGCGATTGTTCTTGGCGGCATCGGCCTGGAGAGTCTCACCCTCAACCAGCGTGACGGCCGTTTCGGAGAACGTTTTGTTCAGGTCACCGTAGGGTGCCATCATTTCGTACACCTTCGCGAAGAGAAAGTCCCCGGTCAGAAGGGCAAAGGTGCGCCCCCAGCGCTCGTTGATGGTCACCTGACCGCGGCGCACTTTGCCATGGTCGTTGATGTCATCGTGGACGAGGGTGGCAGTGTGCACAAGCTCAAGGGCGGCAGCCACCGGGATGGCGTTTCCCAAGGTGCTCCCGCCGGCAACCAGGTAAGAGAGGAACATCAGACGCGGTCTGACGCGCTTCCCACCGGCTGAAATAATGTGGCGGCTTGCCTCCTGCAATACCGGTACGTCACTCGCCACGGCGTCGAGCATTTGTTGTTCGGTGGCGCGTAGTGCCTGTTCAAGATTCATATATCAGTAACCTCCGCCGTTGCCGGCAGCTTGATCAGTCAAAGGTAGTAGGTCTCTTTGTAACTTTTATCACTTTTAAAAAGATTATACAGTACAAAGAGATCGAATGTCAACCAACCCGGTCAAGATTTAGTCGGCGGCTTCTTCCCCGTTTGACCCGTTGGTTGTCTGGTAAATCGACTCGACCTCATCAATAGGTGGCAGCCCCGTGCGTGCCAACAGCATCTCAATGCCCAGCTGCGCAAATTTGAAGAAGGCCTGCATCTCACGCACGCGCTCCAGATAGAATTCTGCCAGCTCCTGGTCCTCTTCGGAGAGGTCCGATTTGGCAGCGGTCAACCGGGAGGCGTTCTCGTCAAGGACATTGAGAGCGACCTGTACTTCGCGGCGTTCGCGGCTTTCCAGCACGGAGCGCACGATCTGCCAGAGGTCGCTTTCAGCCTGGTAATACTTCTTGCGATCACCTTTGACCCATACCTCGCGCGCCATGCCCCAGCGCTCCAATGCCCGCATGTTCATGCTGACACTGGCCTTCGACTTCTCCACAATGGCCTCAAGTTCGTCGAGCGACAGGGGATCCGGGCTCATCAACAGGGCGCCATAGAGACGCCCCATCACCGGGCTGAAGCCGAAGAAATTGGTCAGTTCACCAAGGCCCTTCACCATACTGTCACGAACAGCTTCGAGATTGTCATCCATGGCAACATTCAATCCATATTAAAACTACTAAACTTGGTAGTTCCATTATACGACAAGCATGCCCTTGAGCAAAAGCTGCGCAGCAAGGACTAAGGCATTTCTAATGGAGGCAGGTGTTGTTGCCCCGTATCGTGCGATTTGTTACGATCTGCGGGTATTTTTCATATTTTGCGCATACACGATGATCGCATCAATCCGGCAGCAAACAGCCTGACAGGCGCAGTGTTCACAGGTCGCTTCGCTGTGAAGGAAGCCATCATGTGCTGCTGGTTACCCACGAGGGAAGGAAGCATGATGCCACGAACGGACATTCCGGATATCGTCATTGGTCGGCTGCCCCTATATCTGCGCGCGCTGACCCGCTTGAGCAAAGAAGGCCACGATATCACATCATCGCACGAATTGGGCGAGCAGCTTGGGATCAGTTCAGCGCAGATCCGCAAAGACCTGTCACACTTTGGCGAGTTCGGCAAGCAGGGTACGGGGTACACCATCCAAACGCTGAGCACGGAGCTCCAGCGCATCCTCAAAGTGGATACCGAATGGCAGGTAGCGTTGGTGGGCATCGGGCATTTGGGCCAGGCAATAGCCAACTACGGCGGGTTCGCCGACCGCGGCTTTCGCATTTCGCACCTATTTGACAACTCGCCGGAGCGGATAGGCAAACGGGTCAACGGCCTGACGGTCACTGCGTTAGATGAGATGGCCACGGTCATTGAGGAGGAGGGCATCCGGATAGCGATGATCGCGACACCAGCGCGTTCAGCACAGCAGGTGGCTGACATTCTGATTGAAGCGGGCGTTCAGGCGATTTTGTGCTACGCGCCAATCATCATCTCTGTGCCGGAGCCCGTGCGCGTGCAGTACATCGACCCGGTGATCCACCTTCAGCGGATGTCGTATTACATCGACGACTGAGCACGACGACCCGCCAACACATCACAAGGCCGCCTGAGACGCGGCCTTGCGTTGTTGTATTACATATTGGGCACCGTGCGGCTGAGCACGTCGATACGCTCAAGGCCGCGGCTGGCGCCGAGGGCCGTCGCGCCAACTGGATCATCGGCGAGGAAGGCGGGGACATTGGTCGTCTGCGTGAGGTACTGGTCAATGCCCCGCAGGAGGGCTGTCCCGCCTGTGAGCACCATGCCCCGGTCAATGATGTCCGACGCGAGTTCCGGCGGGGTGCGTTCGAGCACCCGCTTGATGACGGTTGAGATGACCCCCAGTGGTTCTTCCAACGCCTCAACGATCTCCGATGTGGTCAGGGTGATCATCTTCGGCATACCGTCCACTTGATCACGACCCTGAATATCCATGCGCAGTTCTTCACCAATATCGGTTGCGGCACCGATATTGACTTTGGCGATCTCCGCGGTGAGGTCGCCGATGATCAGGTTGTACTTCTTGCGGACGTAGTCGACGATGGCGCGGTCAAGCCGGACACCGCCGATGCGTTCCGAGGCGGCGGCCACAATGCCGTTCATCGCAACGACGGCTGCCTCTGAGGTGCCACCGCCAATATTGACGATCAGGTTGCCGGTGGGTGTGTCAATCGGCAAACCGGCGCCAATGGCCGATGCCAGCGGCTCAGGTATCAGACGGACCTCGCGTGCACCGGCCTCCATAGAGGCTTCATGCACGGCGCGGCGTTCGACGCTTGTTACCCCATAAGGCACCGTCACCATAACGGTTGGCTTGAACAGCCGCACACCGCCGCGCACCCGATTGCGCAGGAAGTACTCAAGCATGGCTTCCGTCACGAAATAGTCGGCGATCACACCGTCACGCATGGGGCGTGTGACTTCAATCGTCTCCGGTGTGCGCCCGTACATATCGCGAGCCGGTTGGCCCACCTCGACGACGATCTCTTCGTCAACCGTAATTGCCACGACGCTCGGCTCGTGGAGAATGATCTGCTCGCGCTCGGCCATGGTTACGTTGACCGTACCCAGGTCTATCGCAATCTTTCTGGATAACATGCGACCTCCAACAGGCATATCGCCCAGGGTCATGCTGGGCGATACGAGTACTGCGTCATTTTAGCGAGGATGCGGGCAGGCTACAATACGCCGCTACTCGTCCTCGCTGCGATCGGAAAACTGAGCGGTGCGCATGGCGCCAGTCTGGGTGCGCTGGCGGCGGCGGCCCACCTTCATGAGGAGATTGGCACGCTTGAGGGAGGCCTGCAGCGCGGCGTAGTCGGCGGCATCGCCGGGAACGCCCTCTTCCATGATCTGCTGGGCCCGCTGGCGCGCTTCTTCGGCACGGGAGATGTCGATCTCGTCGGCCTGTTCGGCGCTGTCAGCCAGAACCAGAATATGATCGTTGGCAACCTGTAGCACACCGCCACCAATAGCGAAGTACTCCTCGGTATCGCCGGTGCGCACAACCAACTCACCGAAGTCAAGCTGGGCGACCACCGGCGCATGCTGGGGGAGGATGGTCATCTCACCCGCAGAGGCGGGCGCGATGACCAGATCCACCTGTTCATCAAAGAGCAGTCGCTCCTGGGTGATGATCTCACAGCGAATGGGCATGGGACTAGTCCATTTCCCCGGCGCGATGGCGACGCTGTACGTCGTCGATGGAGCCTGCCATATAGAAGAACTGCTCGTTGACGTCATCCAGCTCACCATCGAGAATCATCCGGAAGCCCTCAACCGTCTGCTGAATGGTCACATAACGCCCCTCGCGACCGGTAAACTGTTCGGCCACGAACATCGGCTGCGTCAGGAAGCGCTGCACCTTGCGCGCACGCGCCACGGTGAGTTTGTCCTCTTCGGAGAGCTCGTCGATACCGAGGATAGCGATGATGTCCTGCAAGTCCTGGTAGCGCTGGAGCACACGCTGGACTTCACGGGCAGTATCATAGTGCACCTCGCCGACCACATCCGGCTGCAGAATGCGGCTCGTGCTCGTCAGCGGATCGACTGCCGGGAACAGCGCCTGAGCCGCGAGCGAGCGCTCAAGAGCGATCGTTGCGTCCAGGTGGGTAAAGGTCGCTACCGGGGCCGGGTCTGAATAGTCGTCGGCGGGCACATAGACGGCCTGCATAGACGTGATGGAGCCGCGGCGGGTGCTGGTGATGCGCTCCTGTAGGGCACCCATCTCAGCGGCCAGCGTGGGCTGGTAGCCAACGGCGGAAGGCATGCGGCCCAACAGCGCGGATACCTCAGCACCGGCCAGCGAGAAACGGAAAATGTTGTCGATGAACAGCAGCACATCGCGGCCCTCGTCGCGGAAAAATTCCGCGTTGGCCAGCCCGGTCAGAGCCACACGCAGACGCACACCCGGCGGCTCGTTCATCTGGCCGAAGACGAGCACCGTCTTCTCCAGCACGCCTGACTCGATCATCTCGCCGCGCAGCTGTGTTCCTTCGCGCGTGCGTTCGCCCACGCCAGCGAACACCGAGTATCCGCCGTGCTCCGTGGCAACAGAGCGGATCAGCTCCTGGATGAGCACAGTCTTGCCCACGCCCGCACCGCCAAAGATGCCGGTCTTGCCGCCCTTGGTAAACGGCGCGATGAGGTCAATCACCTTGATACCGGTTTCGAAGACTTCGGTAGTCGGGGACTGTTCTTCAAAGC
>JAADYX010000330.1 GCA_010092885.1 Chloroflexota bacterium
CCAATTGGATGGAGCCACCGGCGGCGGAAGTGGAAGAAGCCAGCAGCCCCGCACCGCCTGCTGAAGCAGCGCGCAGCGGCCCCAGCCCCATCGTGGTTGGGCTGTTGGTGGTTGTGCTGCTGTGCCTGCTGACAGTGCTCGGTGGCATGATTGCGGTTGCCACGGGCGTGGTCAGTATCCCGGGCGAGCTTTCCGTGGAAACCATCGATGGCGGCGGCGCGATTGACGACTTTTATGACACCGCCCGGACCGAATCCATCACGGTGGGCGGAACGGGCAGCGGTACCATCGCCAATGAGTTTGATGCTCACAACTGGCTGTTGACCGTGGATGGGCCACAGACCATCACTGTGCGCGTGGAGGGCACAGCCGATACCGACCCGTGGCTGTTTGTGTACGACTCTGCGGGGAACCAGCTGGCGGAGAACGACGATATTGACTTTGACACCTATGACTCCCTGGTGACGGTGGATCTGCCCGCGGCGGGCACCTATACACTGCGCGTGGTGACATGGGGCGGCGGTGCTTACACGATCTCGGTACAATGACATATTGAACACACCACGATCAAGGAACCGACATGACCGATAATCAGAACGATGACTGGCTGGACTCTGCCCCCTCGACGGGTTCCGGACGCGACATAGACGAGGGCGAATGGGAAAGTTCGCCGGGAGAAGGGGCTGCTCCGCCTCCGCCGCCTGCTTGGACAGTGGGAACCGGGGCTGAAAGCCCGGCGGCTGAAGCCGCACCTCCGGAACCTGCCGAGCCGGACACTCCCGTCTTGGAACGCCCCGCTGTTGAAGCAGCCCTACCGGAGCCTGGTGAGCCAGAAGCCCCCGCCCTGGAAAGCCCTGATGCTGAAGCAGCGCTGCCGGAAACGCCGGAAGCACCGGCTGAATCCGCTGAACAAGTCCCGGAGGACAAGGCGGAAGCCGATCCGTGGGCAGCGCCTGCCGAGCCAGCGCGGAGCACGACCGATGACGCATTCGACCGGGTGCCGGTCACCGAGGAGCCGTCCGGCGGCAGAGACAACACACTGCTGTTTGTGGCTGGCGGCTGCGCCCTGCTTTTGGTGTGTGTCGGGTGTCTGGCTTTGGTTGGGGTCGGGTCAGCGTTCTTCATTACCAACCAGGAGACCGTCAGTGAAGGCCCCATCCCTGGCGATCCGGGTCTGTTCGATGACGGGTTCGTAGAGCCGGATCCGGTGGTCAGCCCGCTGCCCGATACCGGCCTGGAAACGCCCGATGCCGCGGGCAGTGGCACCGGCCCGGAGATCACGGGTGGGGGGCCGATCAGCGTAGGGGAAACGAATACGGGCGAAATCACCGACAGCTTTGCGGCTGATCAGTGGAGCATTGAGCTTGAAGAGGGCCAGACCATCCTGATTGAGGTGCGCAACATCGGTGAGGACACCGATCCTGTGCTCACGGTGATCGACCCGGACGGCAACCAAGCGGGCTACGATGATGACGGCGGCGAGGACCGCGACTCCCGGCTGGCGTTCACCGCGCTGATGAGCGGCATCTACACGCTGCGTGTGGAGGTGTTCGGGCTGAGCACCGGGCCCTACCAGATCAGCGTGATGGACACGGCTGACAGCCCGGCGAGCCAGGTATGCAGCGGCATAACACCTGCTGCCCTGGCGGGGGATCCGGGCGAACCCGGTGCGATCACGCTCAACGATGCGCAGGTGGCTGTGATTGAGGACAGCGATGCTGTGCACACCTGGACCTATGACGGCGCTGTGGGCGAGATCATCGAGGTGTGTGTGTTTGCCGCAGAAGGCAGTGATGTCGACCCGCAGCTGGCCGTCATCGGGCCGGACGGTGAGGTGCTCGCTCAGAACGATGATGCCGTAGACTTCAACTCGCGGCTGCTGATTGAACTGCCGGAAGACGGTCAGTACACCTTTGAAGTGGAGGTGTTCGGCGTGACCACCGGCGCCTATGTGATCAGCGTTGAGCCGGGCGAGCAGGGCGACCCCGATCTGATCAGGCCCTAGGCCTTGGTCGCACAGACCAGCGCCGGCCGAACTCTGCTGGCCGGTGTGCGTGACACCCTCCCCCTGATGCTGGGCGCTGCCCCGTTCGGCGCGATCTTTGGTGCGCTGGCCGTGACCGGCGGCCTTTCCCCTGGGGCGGCGCTTGGCATGTCCTTGTTTGTGTATGCGGGCAGTTCACAGTTTATTGCGGCAGGGCTGATTGCTGAAAGCGTCAGCCTCGGTCTGATCGTGTTGACAACCTTCGTGGTCAACCTGAGGCACGCACTGTACGGCGCATCGCTGGGCCCCCATCTGAAGCATCTGCCGCAGACCTGGCAGCTGCCGCTGGCCTTCACCCTTACCGATGAGACCTTCGCGGTGACCATTCTACGCTTCACTGAGCGCGGCAGCCGCCCGGATGGCCACTGGTATATGCTCGGCAGCGCCGCGGCGATGTACATCAACTGGCAGGTGTGGACGGCGGTCGGCATCATTGCCGGGCAGCAGTTCGAGGACGCAGCCAGCCTCGGGCTGGACTTCGCCATGGTGGTGACGTTCATCGGCATTGTGGTGCCGCTGATCGCCACGCGGCCCATGCTGATCAGCGCCCTAGTGGCCGGGAGCAGCGCGGTGCTGCTCAACGACCTGCCCAACCGGACGGGACTGTTGGTCGCTGCGCTGCTGGGCATCGCGGCGGGGGCTGCTGCCGAAGCGCTCTGGCCGGGGGAGGATGCAGCCGCCGATGAATGAGATCCTGCTGGTGGCAGGCATGGCCGCCGTGACCTTTGCCGTGCGCTACATTCCGTTGGTGATCACCGGGCGCATCGACCTGCCGGAGCGGGCTTTCCGCGTGCTGCGCTACGTGCCGGTGGCCGTGCTGACGGCGATCACGGTGCCCGCCATGCTGATGCCCACCGGCGAGCTGCAGATCGGGCCGGGCAATGCCTACCTGGTCGGCGGGCTAGCCGCCATCGCGGCGGCCTGGTGGAGCAAGAAGCTGCTGCCCACCATCGTGATCGGCATGGCGGTGTTCGCTGCGTGGCGGCTGCTGGTGGCCTGATCCGCTCGGGTGTGCAGCGTTTATGACCCTGCCCGGCCGTAGGTGTAGAATCCGCGGCCGGTGCGCTCACCGAAGTGCCGGGCCAGCACCAATTGACGCAGCAGCGGGCATACCCGGTAGCGGTCGCTGCCATGGACCTTGCCCAGCGCGTCCAGGATGCCGACGATCTGGTCCAGGCCGATCTTGTCGGCCCACTCCAGCGGGCCGTAGGGGTAGTTGGTACCGAGCTTCATGCCCTTGTCGATATCTTCGGCGGTGGCGGCACCTTCCATCAGGGCGAAGGCGGCTCCGTTGACCAGGCTGGCCACGATGCGCGGCAGCACGCCGCCGACCGTGTCATTGATGATGACCGGTTCGCGGTCGAGGGCTTCCAGGAAGCGGCGTGCTCCGGCCAGTGAGTCAGGGTTGGTGCGCAGCCCGGCCATGACTTCCACCACATTGCCAATCGGAGGCAGCGCCGCCCACCCGACGATCTCCGCTGCGCCGACGCCCTGCCACGCGCCGATCTCGGTTGCGCTGGCGTTGTGGGCGGCAGTCAGGATGAGGGCTCCGGGCCGTTTGTGCCGCCCGACCATCTTGAGGGCCTGCCGCTTTTCGTCGCGGTCACCGACGATGGACTCAATGATCAGGTTGTAGGGGCCGGGGAACTCCTCAAGGTAATTCTCCAGGCCGCTGATCGCCTCGTCCTCGTCGACGCTGTACAGGTAGGCTGCCGACTCATAGCCCGCCTCCCCGACCAGCGCGGCCATTTCCTCGGCCAATGTGCCATCACCGATGATCAGTACGTCACTCATGAGGATTTGTCCTTATCGTAGATATACCATCCGCGCCCGGATTTGCGGCCCAGCTGCCCGGCTTGCACCTTGCGCTGCTGCAGCAGGCTGGGCCGGTAGCGCGGGTCATTGAAGTAAGCCTCGTACACGCTGACGGATGCCGCGTAGTTGATATCCAATCCGATCAGATCCATCAGCTCAAACGGCCCCATGGGGAAGCCGCCACCCTCGCGGATCAGTTTGTCGAGGGTGCGGTAATCGGCGACGCCTTCTTCAAGCAGGCGCAGCGTTTCGAGGTAGAAGGGACGCGCCACCCGGTTGACGATGAAGCCGGGCACATCCTTCACACGGATGGGCCGTTTGCCAAGCTGCTTGGCGAGTTCAAATGTGGTGTCGACGACGGCCGGATCGGTCTGGGCCCCGGCCACCACTTCAACAAGGGGCAGCAGCGGGGCCGGGTTGAAGAAATGCATGCCGACGACCTTGCCCGGGCGGCCAGTGCCCCCGCCGATCTGGGTGATGCTCAGCGTTGAGGTGTTGGAGGCGAGGATCGTATCGTCCGGGGTGGCCGTTACCAGCTGGTGGAAGAGGTCCTTCTTCAGGTCGATGCGCTCGGGGGCGGCTTCGATGACGAACTGGCAGCGCTTAAAGTCGAGCAGGTCGGTGGTTGTGGCGATCCGGTCGAGCGCCGCTTCAGCCTCCTCCTCGGTGATGCGGCCCTTCTCAGCAGACCGGCGCACATAGTGGCCGATCTGGCCGATGGCCTTTTGCAGGATCTTGAGGTTGATATCGTACAGCAGCACGTTGAAACCGCTTTGGGCTGCCACCTGTGCGATGCCAGAGCCCATCGTGCCGGAGCCAACGACGCCTATCGTTTGGATGTCCATGGTTATTCGCCTTTGAAGTTGGCCTGTCGTTTTTCAAAGAATGCGTTGAGGCCCTCCACATGATCGGCGGTGCGGCCGGCCATATCCTGCAGATCGGCCTCGTAGGCGAGGGCATCTTCCAGCGGGGCATCGCTGGCGTACATCACGCCCTGCTTAATGTACCCGATGGCTTTCGTGGGCCCCTCGGCGAACTGTTTGGCCAACGTTTGAACGCGGTCCATCAGTTCGTCGTCAGGCACGACCTCGTTGACGAGGCCCCATTCCAGGGCGGTGGCTGCATCAATGCGCCGCCCGGTGAGCATCATCTCCATGGCGCGCGCTTCGCCGATCAGCCGGGGGAGCAGCCAGGTCGACCCGGAGTCGGGGATCAGCCCCACTTTGACGAACGCCTGCAGAAAGGTCGCGCTTTCCGCGGCGATGCGATAGTCCGGCGCGAGGGCCAACGACATGCCTGCGCCTGCCGCCACGCCGTTGATCGCGGAGATGACCGGTTTGGGCATGGTGCGCATACCGAGGATGATCGGGTTGTAGGTCTCACGCAGGTGATCGCCGTAGCCAAAGTCGCCGGAGTCAGCGCCGCGTTCATGGGCACTGCCCAGATCCTGCCCCGGGCAGAAGCCACGTCCGGCGCCTGTTAGCACAATGGCCCGCACGCTGTCATCGCGTTTGGCCTGCTTGAGCGCATCTTTGAGGGCGTGCAGCATCTCGTCGGTCAGTGCGTTGAGTTTGTCCGGACGGTTGAGGGTAATCGTCAGGATGCCGCCGTCGGCTTCCTGCAGAATGGTGTCGGTCATGGGGTTATTCTCCCTTCCAGGTGGGGTCTCGATCCTCAAGGAAGGCGCTGATGCCCTCCTCCTTGTCCTGTGTGGTGAACAGCGTGTAGAAGCTCTGCCGTTCGTGGCGCAGACCGTCGGCGAGGTGGAGTTCAAAGGCGCGGTTGACGGCCTCCTTAGCCAGGCGCACCGCGAAGGGTGCGTTGGCAGCCACCCGCCCGGCGAGTTCCAGGGCCTTTTGCAGGGCGATCTCCGGCGGGTAGACGGCGTTCACCAGGTTGAGTTTCTCCGCCTCCCGCGCGGAAAGGAACCGCCCGGCGAGGACCATCTCCATAGCGACGGCCTTACCCACCGCCCGTGTGAGACGCTGCGTGCCGCCCGCCCCTGGCATGATCGCGAGGTTGATCTCCGGCTGGCCGAAGCGCGCGTTCTCCCCGGCGACGATCATGTCACAGCTCATGGCGAGCTCATTGCCGCCGCCGAGGCACCAGCCCATCACCGCCGCGATGAGCGGCTTGGGGTACGTTCGGATCGTCTCCCATTGGTTGAAGCGCGCATCGCCGGACTGCATCGCCTGGACGGCGGTCAGGCCCTGCATCTCAGTGATGTCCGCCCCCGCCGCGAAG
>JAADYX010000331.1 GCA_010092885.1 Chloroflexota bacterium
AGTATGGTGAGTGCCAACAGCCCCAACAGGCCCAGCAGAAATGCGCGCAGCCGTTGGTTCATGAGACGATGGCCCGCAGGCAGGCGATAGCCTCATCCTTTTCGGCCTCGACGGCGGCATGCCCCCCGTAGCGGACCCGTTCAAACAGGCGCGTCAGCCGGTGGATGGCTTCCGGCGGGACGCGGTAGCGGGCCATCTCCGCTTCGAATTCCCGCGGTGTGAGCAGCTCACGGTAGCGGACATCGTGGCGACGGGCCAGGGTATCGTGCATATCGTAATAGCAGCGCAGCACCGTGTCACGCACATCGGCCCCCGCTTCGAGATCCTCAATGGTGCGCAGCGCGAGGTCTTCCAGCTGGCCAGGGGTGTCATCGGCGGATTGGCGGGCCTGCCAGCCGCGCACCACCAGCGCGATGCCGATCCCCACGGCGGTGATCAGCGCAAAGGCGATCACGGTGCTCAGCCAGACGGGCGGTTCGGTGATCAGACCGCCCGGCGCGATGGCTTCGGCTTCCGGCAGCAGCTGGTTTTCCATATCTTGGAAGTTCTGTTCCAGGTCGCCGGTCCGGCTGAAGACCTGGTACAGGGCGAAGGCCAGAAAGGCCAGCACAATCGCGCGGCGGATATCAACGGCCCGCAGCTGAGGCGACACGATAAACGCGATCAGCGCCGCGGCGGTGGCCACGGCCACAAACAACCCGATCGCCTGCATCAGCTGCGAGTTGCCGATAATGGTGGATGCCTCGCCGAGGGCGATATCTTCCGGTAGGCTGCGCAGCGTGAACGACTGCCCGAAGCTCAGCTCCAGAGAAGAGAGGCCGGCGGCCAACAACAGCAGCAGCAGCAGGGTCCCTGCGAGGGTGATCAGGATGTGGGTTTTCTGAGTCATAGGCTCCTCACCAGACAGTGGGCCTATTATACCACGCGCGGCGGGCGTTTCTGCCCTCACCGATGGGAGGTGTGGTACAATCGCGCGCATGAGTGACGATCTGCGCACTGCGCTGCTGCTTTTTGTGGCAGTGGCATCGGTTTACTTCGCCACCGTGACCGGGGTGACCTCCAGCAATGACGGCAGCCACTACGCCCTCACCCGTGCCATCGCCGATGGCCGCGGCTGGGAGATCAGCCCCTACCTCGACTTCACCGAGAACCAGGATTATGCCACCCGGGATGGACGGTACTTCAGTGACAGGCCGCCCGGCACTGCCCTGATCGCCGCGCCGTTGTACGCACTGGGCACCTTCCTGCCGGATCCGCTTGTGGATGTGCCCTCCAAGCACGACCCGGGCAATGCTCAGATGCTGTACGCGGTGATGCTCGCGCCGCTGGCGATGGCGGGTGCGGTCACCCTGTTCTATGGGGTGGTGCGCCGTGCGTTTGGGATCAGCCGGTGGGCGGCGCTGCTGGGCGCGTTGGCCTTCGCGTTTGGCACCATCGCCTGGAAGTATGGCAGCGTGTTGTATTCGCATGCGCTGGCCGCACTGGTGATCTGGGGGGCTGTCGCGCTGATCTTGCACATGGAGGAGACGGGGCCTACGCCCGGCGGTGCACTGGGGTTGGGCCTGCTGCTCGGGTGTGCGCCGCTGACAGAGTACACCAGCGGCCTGTTCACGCTGATCGGTGGTGTGTATGCGGTGCTGACCTTCCGCAGCCGGGTCGACGGTTGGCTGGTGCCCGCGCTGTTTGTGCTCGGCGGCCTGATCCCGGCGGTGCTGCTGGCGGCCTACAATACGGTGAACTTCGGCGGCCCGCTGCAGATCTCGCGGTTCTACGCCGATACCACCCTCTGGCCGGAAAACGAGGATCTGGGTGCGACGTTCTCCACGCCCATTCCGCAGGGCCTGCTCGGGCTGCTGGTGTATGGCTCGGAAAATCAGGGGATATTCCTGCTCTCCCCGGTGACACTGCTGGCGCTGCCGGGGCTGGTGCCCCTGTTCCGGCGGGATGCAAAGCGCGCGCTGCTCATCGTGGGCACGTTTGCGGCGTTCCTGCTGCTGTTCTCGGCGAGCACAACGTTCAACGCAGGCACGGATGACGGGCGCTATCTGGCGACGGGCATCGGGCTGTGGATGGTGCCGCTGGCGGTCTGGCTGGACGAACAGGAGGGCCGTCTGCTGCCGGTGCTGGCCACCGGGGTGCTGCTGGCCCTTTCCGTACGGGCGCAGCTGATGCACATCGCCTACAGCTGGAACTACGACCTGACGCCGCAGATGCTCGCCGCACGCGCCGCTGACCCGGCCAACATCGGGTTGGTGCTGCGCACTGCCTTCCCGAACGTGCTGAACCTGCCGCTGCTGTGGCTTGTGATCGCCTGCGGCGGCGCGGTGGCCTGGCTTGCAAGCAGACGACGTGACCCATCGGTAGGGAGAGATCATGCCAATGCCTGAGATGCCGCTGTGGGCGCTGGCCCTCAATTACTGGCTGCACCTGCTGGCGACGATCACGTGGTTGGGGGGTCTGGTCATGCTGACGGTGATGGCGCGCCGCCTGCCACCCGAAGCACAAACCTGGCTGGACGCGCTGGAGAAACGGTTCCGGCCATTGGTCAATGCCAGCATGGCGATCCTGTTGATCACCGGCTTCTTCCAGAGCAGTGCTGATCCGAACTACGGCGGCCTGCTGGTGATCGACAGCACCTGGGCGCTGGCGCTGTTTGCCAAACACATCCTGTTCGTCGGCATGGTGGGGATCAGCCTGGCCCTGCAGATGACCGTGCTGCCGGAACTGGACCGGGCCCGCCTGCTGCGCGATGAGACGGCCATCGGGGCGCAGCGGGGCCGCATCCGGACCATGACAACGATCAACCTGGTGCTGGGCGTTGGCGTGCTGGCACTGACCGCGGTCATGACGGCGGTCTAGATGGACACGGATCGCGCACTGCACAACGGCACCGGCTGGTATCTGGTGGTGGCCACGGTGATCATGCTGATCGCGGCGGGCATGCGCCTGTGGGGCCTGACCACGGCCCCGCCCGGCCTGAGTGACGCCGAGATCGGCAACATCCTGCTGACCGAGCAGCTGCTCTCAGGGGAGCTGACGCTCATCTACGATCAGGTTTCCCCGGCGCGGGAGGGCATGTATCATGCCGTGCTGGCGATCACGTCGCGGATCTACGGCTCAGGCATCCTGATGTGGCGACTGCCCTCGGTGTGGATCGCGCTGCTGAGCATCGCGCTGACGATCCGTATGGCGCGCAAGATGTTCGGGGTGCGGGTCGGCCTGCTGACCGGCGGCCTGATGGCGGTTGTCTTCTGGCCGGTGTGGTTGGGCCGGGCCGCGCTGCATGCCACGCTGATGCCTCTGCTGGCTGCGCTGACCTTCTACACCTTTTCACGGGCGTATGTCGCGGAGGAGCTCACCGAGTCGAGTTTGTGGTTCACGGTGGGCGGGCTGGTGCTCGGGTTCGCGCTGTATGCCCACGTCACCGCCTGGACCCTGATCCTCACCCTGTCGCTGTACGTCATTTACCGCACGCTGATCGACCGCGATGAACTGGCCCGCCACTGGAGCAATCTGGTGTATGCCGGGCTGCTGATGCTGGTGCTCAGCCTGCCGCTGGCGCTCTTTTTGCTCAACAACCCCGGTGTGCGCGAACCGGTTCCGCTGGCCCAACAGCCGGATCTGCTGGTGAGCCTGCCGGGGCGTTTCCTGGCCGTCGGATCGGCGTTTGCGCTGCGCGGCGATCTGCTGGCCGAACACAACATCCCGGGCCGCCCCGTGCTCGATCCGGTGCTCTTCGGGCTGACGGCGATCGGGGTGGGGGTGGCGCTGGCCCGCTGGAAGCAGCCGCAGTACGGACTGATCCTGCTGTGGTTGGTGTGCGGGCTCATCCCGACCGCCCTGCTGCCCGCCATCGACTTTGAGATCCTGGCGGTGGTGATGCCGGTGCTGTTCATCTTCCCGGCGGTGGGCCTGCGGGTGATCTACCGGGGCCTGCTGACGATCACCACCCAGCAGACGGCATCGCTGTTGGCCGCGGGGGCAGCCGGGTTGTTGGTGATCACCAGCGGTGTGATCAGCGCGGATGCATACTTCCGGCGGTGGGCCAACGATCCGCAGGTGGCAGAGGCTTACAACGCGGATATGGCGGCGCTGGCCCGCCTGGTGGATACATCCGGCCTGCCCGCGAGCGTGTGTTCGTTCCCCGTTGGGCCGGGTCCGCTGGAGCTGAGCAACTACGAGTGGCTGAACCTGATGGCACACAGCCGCGATCTGCGGGCCTTTGACTGCCGGACCAGCCTTGTGTTGGCCGAAGGCGGCGAGACGCAGGTCCTCATCTTCCCGCGGACGGCCTATTACACTGACCTGCCCGGCCCTCTGCTTGCGTGGATGCAAACCGCTGAGACGGTGGATGTGCCCCACAATCCGCCTGAGGCCGCGGTGCGTTTGGCTGTCAGCGGCCAGCTCGCCGACCGGGCCGGGGCGTTCATCACCACCGCGCCGACCGCCTGGCCCCCGGAGATCGGCGATCAGCGGCTGGCCGCGCTGCCGATCACGTTTGAGAACAACGTGGATTTCCTGGGTTACCAGGTGGATGAGGCCGTGATCGCGCCGGGCGAGTCGGTGGCGGTGGTGACCTACTGGCGGCTGAACGGCCCGCCGCCCGACCGCGACCTGACGATGTTCGCGCACCTGCTGAGCAACCCGACTCTGGTCATCGCGCAGATCGACGGGTTTGGGGTGCAGACCGGCACCCTCCAGCCGCGCGACATTGTGCTGCACCAGTCGATCATCACCACGCCGGAGGGCCTGAGCGAGGGCTTCTACCCGATCTCCGTGGGTCTGTACGCGGCGGGCAGCACCGACCGCTTTTCAGCGTATGAGGCGGGCAGCCCTATCGCCAACCGGCTGT
Source organism: Chloroflexota bacterium (assembly GCA_010092885.1). Lineage (GTDB taxonomy): Bacteria > Chloroflexota > Anaerolineae > Aggregatilineales > UBA3940 > TC-195. The sequence goes on from JAADYX010000331.1 coordinate 4,853, forward strand.
TCTTGCAGCGCGTGGAGGTGATCAGCCCATGATCCATATTGACGGCTCCCAAGGGGAGGGCGGCGGGCAGATCCTGCGGACGGCGCTGGCCCTTTCCGTGGTGACCGGCCAACCCTTCCACATGGACCGGATCCGGGCCAACCGGCGCAAACCGGGGCTGGCACCGCAGCATCTGGCCGGGGTGATCGCTGCCGCGCGCATCTGCGGTGCCGATGTTCAGGGGGCGGGGCTGCGCACGCAGGCGTTGGCCTTCACACCTGGGGGAACCGTGCAGCCAGGTCGCTACGTGCTGGATATCGGGGAGCTGGCGGGCACGCCCAGCGCCGGATCGGTGACGATGCTGCTGCAAACCGTGCTGCTGCCGCTGGCACTCGCCGGGGGGCCCAGTGAACTCGTGCTGCGCGGCGGGACGCATGTGCGCTGGTCGCCGCCCGCCCACTACGCGATGAGCGTGCTGCTGCCCACCCTGAACCGGATGGGTGTGGAGGCGCGCGCGCAGCTCAACGGCACCGGCTGGTACCCGGAGGGCGGCGGCGAACTGGTGGTGGAGATCGGGGGCGGGGCGAGCCTGGTCGGCATCGATCTCAGCGAGCGCGGCGATCTGGTTACGGTCTCCGGGGAGGCGGTCGCGTGCAGCCTGCCGGAGCACGTCGCGCAGCGCATGGCGGACGAAGCCAACACCCGGCTGCGCGCGGCGGGCCTGCCGCCGGGCATACAGCCGGTCACAGCGAAGGGCCGGTCCACCGGGGCGGGGCTCTTCATCACGGTGACGGGCACCGGTGCCGCCGCCGGGTTCGATGCGCTCGGCAAGAGGGGCAAACCCGCCGAGACCGTCGCCGCGGAAGGCATTGACGATGTGCTGGCCTATCTGCAACAGCCGCACGCCCTCGACGAGCACCTGCCCGACCAACTGCTGCCGTTCATGGCGTTGGCGCAAGGCCCCTCCGTGCTGACGACCATGGCGGTCACCGAACACACGCGCACCAACGCCGCCGTGATCGGCCGCTTCATCGAGCGGGCGGTGCACATCGAGGGGCACACGGTGCGGGTTGGGTCAGGACCCGGTCAGTGAGAGCACGTTGCCTGCCGGGTCAGCGAACCACAGAATCCGGACAGAACCCAGGGCCGCGATCCCGTGTTCGTCGTGGGGCAGGCCGGGGTAGCGGACCGGCTCGATGCCGGCGGCGGCCAGCTTTGCCGTTTCGGCGGTGATGTCCTCGACCAGCCACCCGAGCACGGTGAAGGTCTGCGGGCGGAAGCCTTCCACCTGAGAGATGCGCAGTTGGGTGCCGTTCAGGTCAAAGACGAGGGTGCCCATCTCGTCGGTTACAAAGGGGAGGCCGAGCGTCTCCTCGTAGAACGTACGCGCGGCGGCGATGTCGTCAACACCGAGAAAGGCCAGATGGCTGCCGAGTTTGATACTCATGATGAACTCCTGGTGGTACGGAACATTTGTTCCATTATAGCACACCACATGGCAAACGAGGAACGGGATGATCACCGTTATCAAACGCGACCACGCCGGGGACGAAGTCTGGCGGTACGAGGGCAAGGTGCTGGAACGCGGCCCCTCCCACATTGTGATTGAGGCGATCTTTGGCCGCCCGGACAGGCCGATGGGCTATGTGACTTTCCGCCAGGGCGACCGCCTGATCGAGACCTTCCACAGCGACCGTTGGTACAACGTCTTTGAGATCCACGATGTGGACGATGACCGCATCAAGGGCTGGTACTGCAACCTGACCCGGCCCGCGCTCATCACCGACGAGGTGATCGACTCGGAGGACCTGGCATTGGATGTGTTCGTCACGCCGGAGGGCATGGTGCTCATTCAGGATGAGGCGGAGTACGCGGCGTTGGGCCTACCACAGGAGGAGCGCATCGCAGTGATGGCCGCCGTTGAAGCGATCCGGCGGCTGGTCGCGGCGCGCCTGCCGCCCTTTGATCAGGTGGTGAGTTCACCGTAGAGGGCCACAACGCGGTCGGCCAGCCGGTCCCAGGAGAGATCATACGCGCGCCGGTTGGCGGCCTGCCCCATCTGGGCGCGCAGATCGTCATCGGTGAGCAGCGCCACGATGGCATCCGCCGCAGCATAGGGATCGTCCTGCGGCACGGTGAAGCCCGTCACGCCGTGCTCAATGGCCTCTTCCGCCCCGCAGTCCAGCGTACCAATAGACGGCGTGCCCGCCGCCCCTGCCTCCAAAAAGACGAAGCCCAATCCCTCAAAGCTGCTGCCTTGGCTGACTGAGGGCAGGATGAAGGCCTCGGCGTGTTGGTACCAGGCAGTCAGGGCTCCGTAGGGGGGCAGCAGCCCCAGAAAGTGTACATCCTGCGCAATGCCCAACGCGTTGGCCCGGGCGCGCAGCCGGTCGACGTACTGCGGGGCAGCGGTCAGGCTGCCCGCCATGGCGTAATGCAGATTCGACACGCGCTCACGGGCCAGCGCGACCGCTTCCAGCGCGACATGCTGCCCCTTGCGCGGCTTGAGCGCCCCCGCGCTGAAGACCACCGGCTCCTGACCGGCCCACGCCGGCAGGTGGGAGGCATCCACCGGCTCCTCGAAGCGTTCCGGGTGCACGCCGCCGGGCAGGACTTCGGTGCGCGGCATGGGGATCAGTTCGGCCATGCGGCGGCGGGTGTAGTCACTGATGGAGATGACCAGATCGGCGGAGCGGAAGGCCTGCATGAAGACCGAGCGCAGCGGGCCGCTCTCAATCGGGCGGATGGCCCACGTACCGAACACGGAGAGCACAAACGGCATGCCGAGCGGGCGGGCAGCGGCGGTCAGGGGCGCGTACGGTTCGGCGATGCAGTGCACGGCATCGCAGGTGTGCAGAATGCGCCGCAGGGCGGGAGTCTTCAGCAGGGTGCGCGGTGTGGTGAACCGCTGCATGAACAGCGGGGGCAGGATCGGGTGGTGCTCCACGGCGGAAAGGCCCTCGTCGACATCCTCGCGAGCGGTAACCAGCACCGGTTCGATGCCGCGTGCCTGCGCGCCGAGCGCGACTTCCACCGTGTAGCGGCCCCAGCCGTCAGCACTGACGGCCTGGGTGGATACATAACAAACGCGCATCGTCTACTCCCTACTGACAAAGTTGATAATTTGCGCCGCCCGTGCCGACCACGTGTGCCGCGCGAAGACATCTGTTTGGGCCTGCGCGGCCAGCCGCTCCCCCAGCGGCGGATCGGTGATCAGGGTGCGCAGGGCTGCGGCCAATGCATCCACATCGCCGGGGGGGACGAGCAGACCGTTCTCCCCGTGGGTGATGATCTCCGCAGTGCTGGGCAGATCGCTGGCGACCAGCGGCGTGCCGGAGGCCATGTATTCGAACAGCTTCATCGGGGAGGCGTAATAGGCGAAGTGCTCGGTCCATGGGAAGGGCATCACACAGGCGGACATCGCCCGCAGCGCGGCGGGAACGTCGGCAGCGGGCACCAACCCCGTCGCGAGCAGATCGGGCAGTTGGGCACGCAGATCCGCCACAGCGGCGTCCCCGACGACCGCCATGCGCACCGGCAGGCCTTCGGCCTGTAATGCCGCGACCGCCTCAGCCAGCAGGCCGGTTCCCTTGCCCATGCCCAACGTGCGCAGACGGCCCATATACCCCGCAATGAAGGCATCCTGTGGCCAGCCGAGCTGTTGGCGGCAGGCGGCTTGGTCGCTCGTGAGGGCCGCAAAGCGCGCCGCCCGGATCGCGTCATGCGCGACAAGCAGGCGCGCCTCACCGAGTTTAGCATAGCGTTCGCGCAGATGCTCTGTGATGACCACCACCCCCGCCACACGGCCCATCAGCGCGCGGCGGATGCGCAGCCCGGTACCCGTCTGCGGGTACGTATGCGCCTCATAGACGAGGGTGCGCTTCGGGAAGGCTGCTGCCAGCGAGCGCAGCAGGATCGCGCTGCGCGCGTAGATCACGGCGTCGCGTTCGCGCAGCAGCCGGACGATCAGCGCCAGCGTGAAGCTCAGCGTGATCAGCCGTGCCGCGATCCACTGCCCGATCCGCTTGAGGGGGCCGGGCAGCCGGTCGGCGGCGGGCATCAGGTCGATGCAGAAGAGCCGCTCCGCACTGAAGTTCTGTTCCAGGCCATAGTGCCCCCAGATATCATCGGTGTGCAGCGGGTTGGCCCGGGCCGGGTACAGCAGCGTCACGGAGGCACCCTCCCCGGCGAAAGCCTCGCACATCTGCGTGATCTGATAGGGATGGGCCTTCTCGCTGGGGATGCGGGCATCCGCCGCGTAGATGATCCTCATACTGCCTGCACCTCCTGCAATGCGGCCAGCAGGCGCTGGCCAAGCACCTCTTGAGTAAAGGCTTCACGCATCCGCTGTTGGGCCGCCCGTCCCAGTTCGGCGCGCCGGTCCGGGTCTGCCAGCAGAGCCCGGACCGCGGCTGCCAATGCCCCCGGATCGCCGGGAGGGACTGCCAACAGATGCTCGCCCGGCGTGAAGGCAGCGCGCAGGGCGGGCGTATCGGCGGTGATCACGGCTTTCCCCAGCGCGAGGCACTGGTAGACCTTGTTCGGTACGACGCGCACGGCCTTGTCCGTCGTGCCGAAGATGCCCAGCGCAACGGCGGCCCGGCTGGCCACAGCGGGCAGGTCGGCGGCGGGCACTGGCTCCCTGAAGGTGACACTGCGCAGGTTGAGCCCAGCCGCCAGCGACTGCATCGCGGTGTACGTCTGCCCCCTGCCGATCAGCTCGAAGCGCACATCCGGCAGCAGGGCCGCCGCCCGCAGGATCGTCTCAATGCCGTGCAGCGGAATATAGGTCCCGTAGAAGAGCACCAACTCGCCCTGTGAGCAGTCCGGCTGCGCGAACCATTCCTGTGACGCGCCGACCGGGATCACCGTGATGCGCGCTGCATCCGCCCCAAACGTGCGGACGAAATAATCCCTGTGTTGGGCCGTATCGACCAGCACGCGGTCCGGCAGGCGCAGGGCCCGCCGGTCGATCTGCCGGTAGCGCCATGCCTTCAGCGAGTGGGGCGGGGCGGTGCCGCGGTCGTTGACTGCCGAATCGAACAGGGGGGTGAAGGCATCCACCACCAGATGTTTATCGTGGCGGCGTGCCAACCGCGCGGCTGCCGGGGCCAGCGCCTGATTGAAGGCCGCCAGCAGGATCACGTCGCAGGCGGTTGGGTCAAAGCGGGCGATGAGCTCACGCGCGCGGCCCCGGGTGCTCAGGCTGCGCGCGGCCCGGCACTCGACCACTTCCGCACCCGCCTGCCGCAGGCCGCGCAGCAGGATCAGGCTGCGGGGGTAGGCCGGATCGTAGGCCCCGAAATAGCAGACCCTCACCGCCGCACCTCGTTGAAGACTCCCACCAACCGGTCGACGAGGGTTTCCAGCGCGTAGTCAGCCCGGACGGCTTCGCGCAGCCGGGCCCCGAGGGCCGCGTGCTCGCCC
>JAADYX010000332.1 GCA_010092885.1 Chloroflexota bacterium
ATCCGGAGCACATCCGCGCGATTGTGGTGCTCTCCGACGGGGCAGACACCGAGTCGAACATCGGCCTGCAGACGGTGCTCAACCAGATCAGCGTGAACGAGGGCGGTGACGCCACCAAGATCTTCACCATCGGCTACGGCAGCGATGCCGACGTGAACATCCTCACGCAGATCGCGGAGACGACCGGCGTGCGCTTCTACCAAGGCGACCCGGCCACCATCCGCGAGGTGTACGAGGCCATCGCAACCTTCTTCTGAGTTCAACACCGGGGGGTGGGTCGCTCCCATCCCCCGCCAAGCGAAGGGAATCCTTGCATGACAGAATCACCCCTGATCATCGGCCTGAAGCACCCGGTCAACCTGGCGATGCTGGCGGTCGTTGCGGGTGCCGGTTTGCTTTCCGCCTGGTGGCTGCTGCCGCTGGGCCTGCTGCTGTGGGCGTTCATGGTCTTTAACATCGCTTCGTCGCCGCGTCTCCAGTATGAATCGAAAGCTGAGAGCCGCGAACAGCTCGCGCCGCGCTTCCAGCGGATCTACAACCGGCTGGAGCGCGCCCAGCGGGAGGTGCTCGCCAAGCTGGAGGACTCCAACGCGCGCAGCCGCCGCGCCCTGGAGAATGTCCGGGTGGGGCTGGAAAGCCTCGCCGACCAAGGGTACAGCGTGCTCAAACGCCTGACGCGTATGGACGAGTACTTCCGCATGGGCAAGTCGATGTCGAGCATGCAGAACGAACTCCAGCACATCAAGGACGCGCTGCCCATGATGACCAACGAGGAAGTCAAGCGCGACTACGAGATGAAGCAGGTCGAACTGCTCGACGAGATCGAGCGGCTGCGCACCGTCAATGACTATATGGAGCGCGGCGAGGGCGTGCTGGAAGAGATGGCCGACGAGTTGGACCGCATCGTCGCGGAGGTGATCAACCTGATCGGCCGCAGCCCGGATGATGTCCGTGACCGCGCCGCCGAGATCGTCCGCCGCCTGCAGGCCCTGGAAAACCGCCTGCAGTCCTTTGAGGCTGAGGAAGTCCGGTTCTGACCATGCGCGTGCACATCAACCAGGCAGCCATTGAACTGGTGCAGGGTGACATCACCGAGCAGGATACACAGGCCATCGTCAATGCGGCGAACACGACGCTGTTGGGCGGCGGAGGCGTCGATGGTGCGATCCACCGGGCGGCGGGGCCCCGGCTGCTGCGAGAGACGAGCACCCTCGGCGGGTGCGCCACCGGCGACGCGAAGATCAGCGGCGGCTACCGCCTGAAGGCCGATCATGTGATCCATGCGGTCGGGCCCGTGTACCGTAAGGACGATCCCGATGTGGCGCGGCTGCTGGCCAGCGCCCACCGCCGCAGCCTGGAGGTCGCGCTGGAACATGGTGTGAGCACCGTTGCCTTCCCGGCGATCAGCACGGGCGTGTACGGCTATCCACTGCACGAAGCCGCGCCCATCGCCCTGGGCACCACGGCTGACTTCCTACGCGACCACCCGCAGATCACGCTGGTGCGCTTCGTGCTGTTTGATCAGCGCGCGCTGGCCGCATTCGAGGCAGCCCTGGCTGACCTCAGCCGGTCCGATCCGAACGTACAACCAGACTAGGGAAGGACCTTCCGTGGCGCACAAAATCGCCTATGCCTACGCACAGCAGGCGCGCAACCGGACTTACCTCTCCGCGCAGCTCAGCCTGGACAACGATCGCTTCACGCTGGAGCACGAGATTCTCAAGGAGAAGCAGACCCCTGTCGATGTCCCGCAGCAGGCTATCGCTGACATGCAGCTTGAGCTGGATGGGCATGTGCCGCCGGTGCTGGTGTTTGTGCTGGTGGCGCTGCTTCCTCTGCTCGGGCTGGTGGGGCGCAACCTGGTACCCGTCTCCGCGACAGGGTCAGCCGCCCTGGATTTCGCGCTGCTGTTTGGGGGCGGCATTCTGACGAGCATCGTGCTCCCGCTGATCATCCGGGTGCCGGTCATCCGCCTGACGATCCCGGCCCTGGCTGAACGCGAGCCTGAGGATCGGCTTGAGGCGCTTGAGGTGATGAAGGACAATATGCCGGATTCGCCCATCATGAGGCGTGCCTATGAAGCAGGCAGCAAATACATTACGGAGAACAACGACAGCAGCCTGGAGGATGTGCCTTTCGCGCAGTTAATAACCTGGTTCAAGGAAAGGGCCGACCCAGAGGACACCGTCTGGCTGAAGGGCGAAGGCTTCAGGGCGGTGGCCAAGACCATGGCCCTCTACCGCACCTTGGAACGCGAGCTGATAGCCCACGGCGTGGTACCCTCCCGCCCGACGAACCAGCGGCCCATCTACGCAGGGCTGCGCGGCCTGCTCTATTCCACCGTGCAGATCGGCGCGCATGTGCTGGGCGTTGTGATCATTGTGCTGGCGGGGGCCAGCCTGCTGCTGAACACCATCGCGGCCGATCTGCTGCTCTATTCGCTGTCGGACGAGCTGGAAGCCGCGCACAACGTGACCATCGGGCGCGGCGATATCCGCGTGGTGGCCGCCTCACCCACGGGCACCCGGATCGCGGTGGGCGGCAGCGCGGGCGTGCACGTCTACCATGCCGAGTCGCTGGAGATGATCAGCTTCCTCACCACCTACGATCCGGTGGAGGCGCTGGCCTGGTCGGCTGACGAGATGCTGCTGGCCGCCGGGGAAACCAGCGGGGTGATCACCCTGTTCAACACCGAGCGGTATGAGTGGCACAGTGCCTTCTACAACCCGGAAGAGCTGCCGGTGATATCGCTGAGCTTTGCCCCGGACCGCACGCAGATCGCGGCTGTCAGCAGTGGGGCGCAGCTCAGCCTGTGGGATGTGGAGTCGGGGTCCTTCACAACAGAGGGTGAGGCGCAGGCCGTGGCGTGGCAGGCGGACCGGCTTTATCTTGCCACCGCCGCCGGCGTGGCGATCAGCGCTGACGGGCTGGCAACTGCCGGCGTGTGGGAATCGACTGCGCCCGGCGGCGATCTGCGGCTGAGCCCGGATGGCGCGTATCTGGCGCAGCTGGGGCCGCAGGTGACGGTCTGGGAGACGGCCACCGGCGATCCGCTGGACGTGCCCGCCGCACTGACCGGCAACAGCCGCCTGGTGGATGCGACCTGGCTGCCGGATGCACTGGTGACTGTCACCGCTGCCGTGGGTGTCTACCTGTGGGAACCGGGCACTGACGAGGTGCGCACCGTGCTGCCGGAACTCGATTCGGGCGATGTGGCTGCCGTCACCGGTGCAAACGCTGACAGCATCGTGGTGGCGAACCAGACGGACCTCACGCGGCTGGCCACGACCGGTGAGGTGGTGCGGACCGTCACCGCGCACGAGCGTCCGGTTGTTGGGCTGCACTGGACTGCCAACGGGCTGGTGTGGTCCCATCGTGGTGACGGCAGCCTTCAGCTTGCCAGGCCGGATGCCACGCCGCGCCCGCTCAACGATCCGCAGGCGAGCACGCCGCCGGTTCCCTCCCCGGATGGCACACGCGCGTTCCGGTGTGGCGGCCCGGGTGAGGGGCCGCAGTGTGCGCTCATCAACCTGGCGAGCAGAACCCTTATCGCCACGGATGCGGGGCAGGGCGTGGCCTTCTGGCTGGGCAATGACCGCCCGGCCGTCATCGCCCCCGACGGATCGATTGTCCTGCGCGATCCGCAGACGGCCGCCCCCGTTGAGACGCTCTTCAGCCTGCCCGATGAGCTGCTGCCGCAGACCGCCGCCTCAGACGGGCGCGTGATCGCGGTGCGGGGCATCGGTGAAGATGGGTCACGCTTTGCCGTGCTTGATGCGGCGGACGGATCCGTGC
>JAADYX010000333.1 GCA_010092885.1 Chloroflexota bacterium
CCCGCCATCGGCTCAACACCCCTGGCCGGGGCCGCACCAGAGGCGCATCAGACCTGCCGGGAGCAGTTCACGGATGTCGACCTGGATGCCTACAACAGCCTGCAAAACGCCGCCGATATCCCGGTGGTGGTGTCAAGCCTTGGCTATGAGGAGTACAACTTCTTCGGTCTTTCCTATGGAACGATGCTGGGCCAGCACCTGATGCGCGCCCATCCGGAAGGGCTGCGCAGCGTCGTGCTCGATTCCGTTGTGCCGCTGGATATAAACTTCCTGCTGCGCCTGCCCCAATCCGCCGACCGTGCCTTCAGTCTGCTGTTCGAGTCCTGTGCGGCTGACCCCTTCTGCAGCAGTGCCTACCCCGATCTGGAAGCGACGTTCCAGCAGGCCGCCGCCGCTCTGGATGAGGAGCCTGTCACGGTGACCGTGCCCGCTGATGATCCCTTCGAGGTGACGGTTGACGGCGACTTTTTGGTGGAATACCTCTTTGAGTCACTCTACGACGCCGAACTGATCCCCATGCTGCCGGGGTACATCGCCAATGCTGCCGCGGGCGATCTGGTCTGGGTGGAGGAGCACGGCGCTCAGATCCTCGTTGAGGAGACGTTCGCCACGGGGTTTTTCCACACAGTGCTGTGCGCTGAGGACGCCGACTTCGAGCCGGAGGTTGGGGGCGATGTGCGACCTCTGCTGGCGGGGATGGCCCGCGAAACATGGGCGGAGTTCCGGGCAGCGTGCGCCGTGTGGGATGTTGCCCCTATTGACGCCGATGAACCCGTCACCAGCCCGATCCCGGCCCTGCTGCTCGCCGGGGAGTTCGACCCGGTTACGCCGCCCGCCTTCGCCGAGCACCTCGCCGAGTCACTGCCGAACGGCGCGGCGGTCACCATCCCCGGCGGCTCCCACGGCGCGGTCGGCGCCGGGTCGTGTCCCTTCCAGATCGTGCTGGACTTCCTCGAGGACCCGCAGCAGCCGCCGGATACAGGCTGCACCCAGACGATGGCCGTCAGCTTCCAACGCCCCCTCGCTGACTATATGCTCGTTCCCACCGAGCGTTTTGGGGCGCAGATACTCATCCCGGAGGCGTGGCAGGAGGTGGAAGATGGTGTCTTCGAGCCGCCCACCGCGGGCGATCTGCGTATGGCGGTCTTCACGCTGGAAGGCGACAACGCCAACCGCACGGCGCGAGCGTACATCCGCGGGCTTGAGGCCGACGGCTGGGAGAAATTCGGCGTGGAGACGGTGGAGGGTCGTGACTGGCACATCTTCCTGATCGCAGAGGGCGACCTGCTGACGGTGCTCAGCGCAGCATCCGCCGGAGACGGCATCTACGTACTGGCGCTCACCGCCCCAGAACCCCGCCTGGGCGACCTGGCCGATGTCATCTACTTCCCTGCAGTGGAGGCCTTTGAGATTGCGCAGTGAAGGTTCCAAAACCGGCCAGAGTGGTGCTATAATAACAGTCCGCTCTGGTCAATCCTGAGCTGTCAGTACACTGTGCGCAAAGACCTATGACTGTTATTGACTACTATGACCTGCTCGGGGTGCCGGAGACCGCGAGCATTGATGAGATCAAACACGCCTACCGCCGTATTGTGCGGGCCACGCACCCGGATGTGAACCCCACAGCCGAGGCCGAAGCGCTTTTCAAAGGGGCCAACGAGGCCTACACGGTGCTGTCCAATCCGATAGCGCGTGCCGACTATGACCGTGCCCGCGCGTTCATGATGTCACCGACGGCTGCCGGTGCGCTGCGCCGTCCGGCCCCACCGCCGCCCCCGCCGCAGCCCAGACCGGAGCCACCTGACATCAGGTACACACCGCGCATGGAGCGGTCATTGGGCCTGCTGCGTGAGCTCAGCCTGATCCTCGGTGCGTTCTTGCTCGCGTTTGTCGGGCTGATGCTGCTCAGTTCGTGGGCCACTCAGCGCGATCTGCGCCTGCTGGCCGATAGCGCCTTCCTGCTGAGCATGGTAACGGTCGTGGGCGGGGTGGCCGTGCCGATCTGGTGGCTGCTGCGCCGGCGTGCGTAGCCTTTCCGTATGGATTCCATAGGGCAGCAGTCCGCTGCAATCCGGACAAGAGTGGTATGGTTATACTACGTCCTTTGTAGGGGGTTGATTGTGAAAGACAACGACGTTTTTGAGATTACTCCGACCGTGCTCTTTGGAGCATTGATCGTAGCCTTCATCGTCGGTGCAGCAATCACCGGGTTATAAACACGCTTTTCTCCTCCAACTACGGCCCGCTGGCGAGTTTCGTCGGCGGGCCGGGTGCTTTTTGGGTAAGATGGGAGCATCTTGATCCGGAGGTGGCTATGCTGTTTGATGTGGTGCAAGCGTACTTTGAAGAGGACAACTGGCGCTACTGCCGTGTAGGGGAAGCCCCCACCCTGATGCTGGATATCTCCGGGCGCAACGGGCACTTCACCTGTTACGCGCGCGTGCGTGAAGAAGAGTATCAGGTGATCTTCTATGCAGTGTGCCCGGTCAACGCCCCTGAAAACAAACGCCATGGCATCTCTGAGTTCATCTCCCGGGCCAACTTCGGCCTGGTGATCGGCAACTTCGAAATGGACTTTGACGATGGCGAGATCCGCTACAAGACCAGCATTGACGTGGAAGGCGGCGAACTCACCCCCCCGTTGATGCGCAACATGGTGCTCGTCACCATCTCCATGATGGACCGCTACCTGCCGGGCATTCTGCATGTCATCTACGGTAACAAGCTGCCCGAAGATGCCGTTAATCTGGTGGAGGGCGGCTGAGATCAACGCCTGAGCTCCTTCCACCCTCAAAGCCAACCGCATGTAAGGAAACCAATCGCATGAGAAAACAGGTGACACTTGTGACCGGTGCCTCCGGTGAGATGGGTCAGGCACTCATCGAGCACCTGACTGACACCAGCAGCACGCCCGTGCTCGCCCTGGATATCAAACCGCTGCCGCCGGAGATCGAACGACGGGCCCACCTGTCACTGGTGGGCGATATCCTCGATCACACGCTGCTTGACCGGCTGGTGACCGAATACGCCATCCCACGGATCTTCCATCTGGCGGCGCTGCTTTCCACCCGGGCGGAGTTCAACCCGGAGGCCGCCCACCGCGTCAATGTGGATGGCACGCTCAACCTGCTGCGCCTGGCTGTGGAACAGAGCGGTTGGCTCGGCGAGCCGGTCGTGTTCATGTTTCCCAGTTCGGTGGCCGTGTACGGCCTGCCCGATCTGCCGGCGAAAACCGCCGCCGGCGCAGTCAGTGAGAAGGACTTTCTGGAGCCGACAACCATGTACGGCTGCAACAAACTCTACGGCGAAACGCTGGGCCGCTACTATGCCAACTTCTACCGGCAGCTTTCCGCCGGACCGGAGCGCGGCGTGATCGATTTCCGCGCGATACGCTTCCCCGGCC
>JAADYX010000039.1 GCA_010092885.1 Chloroflexota bacterium
AGATGTGTATAAGAGACAGGGTGTCGAAGGCCTCGAAGCAGTCAATGCGGCCGAAGCCGTAGTCGTTGTCGAAACCGGTGGAACCAAGGTCCACGGCGGTGGTGGTGAGAGCGTCCCAGGCTTCAAGGTAGTCCTGTGCGCCAGCTTCCAGCAGCAGAGCAATACAGCCCGCCACGTGCGGAGCAGCCATGGAGGTACCCTGGAAGTTGGCGTAGCCGCCACCGTCGATTGAAGAACGAACGTTCACGCCGGGGGCGCTGACGTCCGGCTTGCTGGTGTTCGGGAATACCGGAGCGGTGTCCACGCAGGTCACCGGACCGCGGCTGGAGAAGCTCGCAATCATGTCGTTGATGTCGGTCGCGCCGACACCGATGACGTCGCAGTAGTCGCCAGGTGAACCAACTGTGCCGGCGCCGGGGCCGCTGTTACCAGCGCTGAAGACCGGGATGATGCCCGCGGCATGCAGCGCTTCGATGGAGGCGATCCAAGTGGTGTTGCCCGTGCCGCCGCCCCAGGAGTTATTCACAACGTGGGGGCGCTCGTTCGGATCACAGCTCGGGGAACCGGGCGCATCACCGAAGTCACACGGAGCGACCATCCAGTCGAAGGAGGCCAGCAGAGCTGCGGTTGAGCAGCTGTTGCTCTCACAGCCCTTTGAGGCGATGACTTCGGCCTGCGGGGCTACACCGATCTGGTTGCCCGCGCCATCGTCACCAACCATCGTACCGATGGTGTGCGTACCGTGGTTGTTGTTGTCACAGACTGCGCCACTGCAGATGTTGGACGGATCGAAGAAGGCATGGTCATCACTGCCACGGATAGCACCGCGGTAGTTGGAGACCAGGGCCGGGTGATCCGGGTCGATGCCGGTGTCGATGCTGCCGACCACAATGTCGCTGCCGAAGAAGCCCTGTGCCCAGATGTCAGGCGCGTTGATCTTGTCAACGCCCCACTCGACGACGTCAACGGACTCGTCGATGGTGACGGGCTCGAGCTCGGGCACTTCAAAGATGTGGTGGTACTCAACCGCCAGCACGTCGCCGCGCGCGGTGATTGCGTCGAACACCTCAACGCCGGATTCAACGATCACGGCGTTGGCAGTGTAGATCGTCTGACCGCGGATGCCCTGCGCACGCAGGTAGTCCAGCAGGTCAGCCTGGCTGACACGGGCGGTCTCTACAAGCGTGTTGTAGACGAAGTGACCGCGGGTGTTCCAGTCCATATCGTAAGCAGCGGAAAGATCCGCCTGGTTGCGCATCACGACGACGTACATACCGCCGTCGCCTTCAACGATTGCCTCGCGCAGGCCGGGGGCCACATCAACGGCTTCCTGTGCGGTTGCGGGTCCATTGGTCGCGAAAACTGCGGCAGCAATGAAGGCCACAACCAGCGCAACAAAAGCAAGCTTGTTGTATCGCATTTATTATCCCTCTGTCGTATTAGTGGTAGTGTAAGCTTGGAGTTCTGCCCACATATCTATGACAACCATATCACAAATCTGAGAGTCAGGTCAAGTGAGGCATATGAAAATGGTATGAATTTCCTAAGAAAACAGCCGTACCGTTGACAAATAGATAACGATATGGTGGGCTGGCTTCTGGGATCGAGCCAGCCACGGGGTTATCGACAGTGCTTGCAGACCTTAACGTCGCCTTGCGAGTACAACAGCTTGACGCCGGTACGGCCGCAGTCCGGGCAGATGCCGCGCCCGCGAGAGGGCAGACGGCGCAGCACTTTTCCACGATGGGATTTGGCCATGGGGTCACCTCCTTATAGACTCCAAAGAGTATAGTCAGGCCGCATGCCGGTCAGAGCACACCCTATGACAAAATTGGCACACCCTGTATGGATACAGTCACATGAGCGAAGCGCTCCACCTGGTGCTGGTTGACGACGACCCGGAGCGAATCCAACGGCTGCCCGCCCTGTTAAGCTGGGCGAACTTCACCGTGGACGTAGTCGACGATGCCGCGCAGGCGGCGGCCTGGTTCGCTACCCACACCCCGCATATCGCTGTGCTGAACGCCAACCTGGATGCGCGCGGACTGCTGACGTCCATTCGGGCGGCTGACAACTGGGTGCCGGTCGTGGTGGTCGGCACAGGGGATGCAACCGAGCGCACGCTTGCCCTGGAAAAGGGCGCCGACGCCTATCTGAACACACCCTTCGACCCCAAGGAGCTGATCGCCCTACTGCGTGCCATCCTGCGGCGGGTGGAAAAACAGGCCCTCACTTTGGATGTGGCACAGCGTCTGCTCAGCCGGGATCTGATGCTGGACCGGCTGGCCCGGCGGCTGTGGCGCGACGGCACGGAGATCACGCTGACACCCAAAGCCTTCGCCCTGTTGGAGTACCTGATGACTCATCCGCATATGCTGCTCACGCGCGCGCACCTGTTGGATGCTGTGTGGGGATGGGACTATCCGGCGGGGGAGCGCGCGGTGGATACCCGCATCTTCGAACTGCGCCGCGCGCTCGGCGATCCGCGCGACACACCCCAGTACATCGAAACGCTGCCCGGGCAGGGCTACCGTTACATCGCGCCAGTTGAAATCGGCCGCTGACCCAAAGACAACACCAAACTGTCACAGTGTGTCGCTGCTCTGCCACAGCATGCCATTCCCCTGGTTTCTCCCTGATCCATACTCGACTCACACACACCAAGGAGGAACAGCGCGCATGCGGATAGCTGTACTGGCCAACCTGAAGAAGAACGCCCCCTCACTCCCAACGATGTCGCCTGACCAGTGGGACGACCTGGACAGTGAGGCAACGATCAACCATATCCTAAATGCCCTGGAAGCAGGCGGGCACAGCGCCGCATTCTTCGAGGCGAACATCAACCCACCTCATGATCTGATCGAGGCACTGCGTGGTTACGGCCCGGATCTGTGTTTCAACATTGCTGAGGGCCATACTGGTGATGGGCGGGAAGCCCAGATCCCGGCGATGTTGGAGATGCTCCGCCTGCCATACACAGGCAGCCGCGTCCTGACGTTGGCGCTCACCCTGGACAAACCCATGACCAAGCGCGTGCTGATGTACCACGGTCTGCCAACGGCTGAATTCCAGGTGTTTGACCATCCCGATGACCCGCTGGATGACGATCTGCTCGATGCGGATGGGTCACTGCGGTTCCCGATGTTTGTCAAGCCAAGCCGCGAGGGCACCGGGATGGGCGTGGCGGCTTCCAGCATTGTTCATACCATTGAGGATCTGCGCGAGCGGGTGGCGGCCCAGATCGCGGCCTACGAGCAGCCCATCCTTGCTGAGCGCTACATCCGCGGACGCGAACTCACCGTGGGCGTGGTCGGCAATCTCGGGCCGACCGCCGCCCGCCGCACCGCGGCCTTCACTGCGCCCGCCGTTCTACCCGATGAGCTGACTTTCTTCCCCCCATTGGAGATCAAGCTGGATGCTTATCCGGAGTCGGAGGCCGGGCTCTACACCAACCGTATGAAAGTGGAATGGGTCGATGACTGGCACTATCTGTGTCCGGCACCGGTCGATGCGGACCTTCTCGACCGGTTGAACCGCCTGACCGCCGCTGTCTTTCGGGTGACAGGTTGTCTGGACGTGGCACGCGTGGACTTTCGGCTGGATGCTGATAGGGACAATGAGCCCGTCATCCTGGAGGTGAATCCACTGCCGGGCCTCAACCCGGTCTACAGTGACCTGTGTGTCGAAGCCCGGGCCGCGGGGTGGAGCTATGAGCAGTTGATCACGACGATTGTCGAGCTCGCCGCTGAGCGTTGGGCCCTCAGGGTGAAACTGTGACCTGCTCAACGGCCTGGCGCGCCGCTTCCCGACCCTGCCGCACACAATCCGGGATGCCAATGCCGCGGTAGGCGCTGCCTGCCAGCAGGAGTCCTTCCGGCAGGTCTGTTTCGATGCGGTCCATACGGTCTAGATGGTTGACATCGTACTGCGGGTTTGACCGGTGCCAGCGGTAGATCCGCCGGAACACCGGCTCAGCACGGATACCCATGACATCGGCCAACTCCTCATCCACAATGCGAGTCAGGTCGTCGTCACTGGCTTCCATCATCTCAGGCCGTCGCGAGCCGCCAAAGAAGACGCGCAGCAGCACATGATCGTCAGGGGCGCGGTGGTCGAACTTGGTGGAGGTCCACGTCACGGCGTTGATCCGGCGGTTCTCGCTGCGTGGGATGACCAGACCAAATCCGTTCAACGGGTGGGAGAATTCTTCGCGGCGGAAGGCCAGCGACATCGTCCCTGTACTGACGTAGCGGATCGCCTCCAGATCACGGGCGGCGGCAGGAGCCACCGGCCTGACGAGCTGCGCAGCAGCAAAGGCCGGAGCTGTAAGGATGACGACATCCGCATCAAAGGCGGAGCCATCGTCCAGCCGGAGACGGTAGCCGGGCTCCAACGCGGAGACACCGGCGTTCAGCCGCAGATCCCCGGTAAGCCGTTCCACCAACTCCTCAACAAGCTCTTGGGTGCCGCCGCGCATTGAAACGAACATCGCGCGCTTGTCCGGGTTTGCCTTCTTGGGGCGGTTCCGGCGGGCGGCCAGCATGCCCAGGATCAGGCTGCCGTGTTTTTCCTCAATCTGCCGGAAGCGGGGAAATGTGGCGAGCACGCTCTGCCGGTCAGCTTCGGCGTTGTAAATCCCGGACATCAGCGGTTCTGCCAGTTTATCCAGGGCTTCTGCGCCCAACCGCCGTGTGATGAAATCCGCGACTGTCTCGTCCTCGCCGTCACGTTTGGCCGGGAGGATGAGGTCAAAGCCCATGCGCATTTTGGCAGGCAGTGAGAACAAAGGTGTAAGGACGAACGGCATCAGCTTAGTGGGCACGATCAACATGACCCCATCCGGCAGAGGAATGGGCCGTCCGCGGTTGAGCACAAACACCTTACGGCGGTCATCGTTGGTATCCAGCAGACGGTCTTCCAAACCCATCTCCTGGGCCAGTTGGAGTGCCCACGGCTTCTGGGTAATGAAGGAGTCGGGGCCCGCCTCGACTACAAAGCCATCAGCAAGCCTGTCTGTGAGGATCTTGCCGCCCCACCGATCACCCTTCTCGAACAGCGTATAGTCAACACCCGCCTTTTGGAGCTCCCAAGCAGCAGCAAGGCCTGTAATCCCCCCGCCAACAATGGCGACGCGCGGTGCAGTTGTGGTTAAGGTCATGGTCAGTCTCCGGCAGCCGCGGTCGCCAGATCGAAGAGATCACGGACGGCCCGGGCATATACATATCCGTTACCAGCCGCGGCCTGCTGCCTCAGCTGAATGGTTGGCTCGTGTAGGATTTTGTTCACAATGCGGTGGGCCATCTTCTCGATGACGGCCTGCTCTTCCGGGGTGAGATGGTCGAGACGGCGCAGGGCCTGTTCCACTTCCAAGCGAGCCACATCGGCGGCCTTACGCCGCAGATCGGTGATCACAGGCACCACCTGACGGCTGCTGATCCACTCGCAGACGGTATCCAATTCCGCGTCAATAATGGCCTCGACATCGGGGATGGCAGCCTTGCGCTGGGCGAGGTTCTCATCAAGTGTGTGTTGGAGATTGTCGATATCGTAGCAGGTCACACCGGGCAGCTCGCACACAGCGGGCTCAATATCGCGAGGCAGCGCCACATCAATGAATACCAGCGGACGCCCACCCCGCCTTTCGATCGCGGTCGCAACGTTCGCTTTTTGGATCACGACGTGCGGCGCACCGGTCGCACTGATCACCACATCGGCGGCCACAAGCGCATTCGGCAGGTCGTACCAGCGCACCGGTTCACCACCGATGACCTGGGCCAGGCTTTCGGCACGGGAGAAGGTCCGGTTGATGCAGAGGATCCGGCCCGCTCCGTGTTTGATCAGCGCCTGCGCAGCGAGTTCTGCCATCTCCCCAGCACCTATCAACAGCACGATGGCATCGTCCAGTGGGCCGACAACGTCCTTGGCCAGCAGCGCGGCTACATGGCTCACCGAAGTTGTGTGGCGGCTGATCTGTGTTTCCGTGCGGGCGCGCTTACCGGCATGTGATGCTTGGTTAAACAGGTGAGACAGCAGCCCCCCTGCCGTGCCGACCGTTTGAGCCGCTGCCAGCGCATCGCCTACCTGCCCGAGGATCTGTGGCTCGCCTAACACCAGCGAGTCAAGCCCGGATGCCACACGCATCAGGTGGTTGACGGCATCTTTGTTCACCATGGTATACAGATGATCGCCCACATACTGCGCATCGAGGCCCTGCAGGTCGGCGAGGAACTGCTTGATGGTGCGCGCGGCGGCTGGGGCATCGCCTGTCGCGGCGTAAACTTCCAGCCGGTTGCAGGTGGAAAGGATGACAACCTCATCAATGGACATGCTGCGATAGCGGTCACGCAGCTCTTCAAGAGCCATGATGAGACCGCACCCGTTGAGGGAAAGCTGCTCCCGCAGTTCAACGGGCGCGGTTCTGTGGTTCAGGCCGACAAGAACAATCGACATGGGTCCCCCGTGTCCTGGTTAGCGTTGGAGATAAGGCTCAAGCTGGTCGATATACGGGAAGCTGCCCGGCTCATAGGTGCAGAAGGGTTCCTCACCTGTAGCCTGTCCCGTTACAGCATACGCACGTGAGCGCGACCCGCCGCACACATTGCGGAATTCACATGTACCGCACCGACCCTGATACGCATCCGGATCGCGCAGTGTGTTGAACAACGGCGATTCGCGGTAAATATCTACGAGGGAGGCTTCACGCACGCTGCCCACTTCAACCGGCATAAACCCGCTGGGGAACACCTCGCCACGGCGTGATATGAACACAAACCCGTTGCCTGCATTGATGTGCATCGGGGTGCGGCGCATGCGGTCTTCCTTTATATAGCGGGCATTGCTGAAGTCAGCGACCTCATCGAAGTGTGCCTTCAGCCGGTGGTAGGTCTCGCCAAGGCCCATAACCTCAACCGGGTCCACGCCCAGTTCATCCAGCAGACTGCGCTGCAGCACGATCCGCTTAAAGTGATGCCCCTCGGTTGTCTTGACGCTCAGCAGCTTGCTGGCATCGTACAACCAGTTCATGACATCTTCGTAGGCTTCCGGCTCAATCTCATCCTCATAACGGCCGCGGCCGGTAGGCACCAGGAAGAACAAACTCCAGGTCATCACGCCGAGTTCCTGTACCAGCCGGAAGATCTCCGGCAGATCCCACAGGTTGTAGCGCGTCACGGTTGTATTCAACTGTAGTTTGAGGCCGACATCATGCGCGGCGCGCCATCCGTCCAAGGTCATTTGGAAGGAGCCAGGCACCCGGCGGAAGTTGTCATGCAGCTCCGGTGTGGAACCATCAATGCTCAGGGAAATCGCTTTGGTCCCGGCTTCCTTGAGGCGACGCAGGTTGTCTCTGTTCAACAGGGGTGTTCCCGAAGGGGAGACCGCCATCGGCAGGCCGATCTCGGTACCGTAGGCCGTCAGCTCGAAGATATCCTCACGCTTGAAGGGATCGCCGCCCGTCAGAATGACGATGGGACGCGGCTTGCCGAAGGCTTCGATCTGGTCGAGGAGGGCCTTGCCTTCTGCGGTAGTGAGGGTGCCGGGTTCAACTTCCGCGATTGCCTCTGCACGGCAGTGCCGGCAGGACAGATCACAGGCGTTGGTTGTTTCCCAGATGACCATGAACGGGCGGTCATTGAGGTTATAAGCTGGTGAGCGTATTGGTTTCTTATGCATGAGTATCGCCTCAACGAATCTGCAAAATCTCTCAAATCTGAGTAAAGTGTAAACAACAATCCCCTAATTGAACACAGACTTTGCTCACCCATTTGCATGACGGTTGTCACATGATTTTCAACCAGGGTTGATGTATCGTTGTTAAAGTCAGAGCAATCCAGTACAATTTCTACGCGTTTTGAATTTTACAAAGGATTTGTAGATTCGCGCAAGTATGCAGAGAAATCACACCACGATTCATATCGGCACCCGACGCAGCAAACTCGCCACCTGGCAGGCCACCACCATTAAGAGTCTGCTGGAAGCACACCATCCGGAGCTCACTGTCGACCTGGTGTTCATCAACACACAGGGCGATCAGATCCTTGACAAGCCGCTGGCTGAGATCGGCGGCAAGGGCGTATTCACCTATGAGTTGGAGCAGGCGCTGCTCAACGGCGGCATTGATCTGGCGGTGCACAGCTTGAAGGATCTGCCCACGGAACTCGACCCGGCCTTCACCGTCGGTGCGATACCCGCACGTGAGGAGCCGTTCGATGCCCTTGTGAGCCGCAACGATGCCGGTCTTGACGATCTGCCCGAAGGGGCTGTGATCGGCACGAGCAGCCTGCGCCGCCGGGCCCAACTGCTGGCCTACCGCCCCGATCTGCGCATCATCGATATACGCGGCAATGTCGGCACGCGGCTCAACAAGACCCACGATCCGGAAGGGCCGTACGATGCCACCATGCTGGCCGTTGCGGGCCTCAAGCGGCTGGAGATCGCTGACGCGATCACAGAGGTGCTGGATACAAGCATCATGCTGCCCGCACCCGCGCAGGGTGCGATTGGTGTGCA
>JAADYX010000334.1 GCA_010092885.1 Chloroflexota bacterium
CGCTTTTCGCTATGATCCATGTGGATGAAGGCGAGCTCAATACGTTTGAGTATCCGGAAGGTGACCCAGCAATACTAAGCGTTGACGGCAATCCGATTGTAGAGCCCTTTATCATCGTTTTGCCGTGATGACAGCAACCTAGGGCATGAGCGGTGTGGCCGCTGTGTGCAGGGTAGAAATGAGACCGCCCCCTCTTGGGGAGAGGGCGGTTTTTTGTGATGCTATTCTTTGATAAGCGGCGAGCCGCCTTCCTGCCCACGGCGGAAGAAGGGGTTCTCACCTTGTTCATGCGCCGTCACATCGACGATGCTCTTGACCGTGGGCACCTCATCAAGGATGAGGCGCTCGATGCCCTGCCGTAACGTGACGGTGGCCAGACCGCAGCCCTGGCACCCACCCTGCATATCGATATACGCGATATGCTCGTCGTAGTCGACCAGGGCGACACGACCGCCGTGGACGGCAATCGAGGGGTTGATGCGGTCTTCGATCAGATCAGCCACCGCTGAGGCAGCTTCATCCTGCCAGACTGTGTTAGGGTTATCGATCACGAGACGCCCCATCTGCTCAACAGAGAGACCGACTGTGGCCCCCTGAACACGTTGAGCCGTTGCCGGATCGAGGTAGATAGTCAAACCGTCGGCATCCACAACTTCGTCGCCTGCACCCTTGTCGGAATGCTTCACCGGGCGAAAGTCATAGACGTAGTTGCGGTTGTCACGGCCGCGCACCCGCAGACGGATGGCGTACCCCTCATGGCCCTCTGCCTTGAGCATTTCCAACAGGCGGGTCCGGGCGGCATCGGTCAGTGTGATCATCGGCTTTTTCTCCTTGTAGATGAATGTTGTAAGTAGATACTACGGTTTGTGCGTTGATAGTGCTATGCTACCGGCAGCCGCAGTTCGCACCGCATCCCGCCGGTGGCAGGTCATCGCTGTGCACCCGTTCATAAGTACGGGGCATGCGGGTCACAAAGGGACAATCGCTTTTGAGACCGCAGCCGCCGCAGTCGCCACCACTGAAGCTCACTTCGCGCAGTTTGCCCTTGCGAACCCAGTAATCCAACATGCCCTGCAGTCGAGCCGGTTCCAGCGACAGGTCTTGCGCGATCTGGCTCAGCGAACGTGCGTCCGTGGTGCCGTCAAAAGCACTGAGTACATCTTGCAGCGTGGCCGCCATTGTTAGCCTCCAAAGCCAAGCAGAAGGCCACCCTGGAATACCAGCACAGCAGCCAACCAGGCAATTGCAAATGTATAGCCAACCTGGGCCCACATCCAACCCCAGCCGAACTCCTGGCGCATAGCGGCAAGGGCGGCCATGCAGGGTACGTACAGCAGCACAAAGACGTTGAACGCCACGGCTGCAAGTGCACCCGCCGCCACCGAGCCTGCTGAGTCTTCAAATGAAGCGCGCAGCGCGGTCTGCAGATTGGTGGTGTTCTCCTCCTCAGCCTCAGCGGGGAAGAAGCTTATCTCGCCGATATCCACCACAGGGATGAGGTTGATGGTACGCGGCACGATGTTCATCACCTCTTGCACGGTAAGCAAGGCTGCCTCGCCGAAGCCCAGCAGCGACGCGCCAAGTTCCTCACCGAAGCTGGTGTCTGGTTCTTCCACAGCATCGGGTGACGCAGCGCTCTGATCAACGAACAACTGGTTCATGGTGCCTACGACCACTTCTTTAGCAAGAATCCCGGTGAGCAACGAGCCGGATGCTTCCCAACTGCCGAACCCGGCAGGTTCAAACACGGGCGCAACAGCACCGCTCAGCACCCCAAACACACTCTGTTCAGCCGGTACGTCGTTGAACGTGCCTGCCTGTGCTGAGCTGGGGGTGGCCAGCAGCAGCCACATCACTACGGACACAGCCAGGATGACCGTACCGGCCTTCACTAGGAAACCCTCGGTGCGCTCCCACATCTGGCGCCATACATCACGCGGCCGTGGGACGCGGTAGGGCGGCAGTTCCATCACGAAGGGAGTGGGTGGCGTGCCACGATAAACGGTGTTCTTCAGTACCAGGCCGGTCAGCAGCGCCACACCGATGCCGAGCAGATACATGGCAAAAATGAGGTTCCCAGAGGCCACACCAAAGAACGCCGCCCCGAACACCACGTAAACCGGCAGCCGGGCACCACAGCTCATAAATGTCGCCAGGAACCCGGTCAGCTTGCGGTCGCGCTCGTTTTCCAATGTGCGTGTGGCGTAAACAGCCGGCACGGTGCAGCCGAAGCCCACGATCATCGGTAGGAAGCTCTTGCCATGTAGACCCATCACGCGCATCACCCGGTCCATCACGAAGGCCGCGCGTGCCATGTAACCCGAGTCCTCGAGCAGAGCCAGCGCAAAATACAGGAAGAGCAGCACCGGCACGAATACCAGGACGCCGCCCACACCTGCGATGATGCCATCGGTGACGAGTGCCTGCAGCCAGGTCCCTCCCAGGCCCAGGGCTGCCGTCAGTTCAAGACCCCACCCATAGACCGTCTCATTCATGAAGACATCGACCCAATCGAGGAAGGGTGCGCTGACATTGGCCGTGAACTGAAACACCAGCCACATCATCAGCAGGAAGATGGGCACCCCCCAGATGCGGTGGGTCGCAATGCGGTCGATCTTATCCGACATGGTGACCACTGCGGACTGTGGCCGTACGACTACCGTATCGAGGATCTGGTGAATGAACTGGTAACGCTGGTTAGCGATGATCAGCTCAGGGTCTTCGCCTGTGGCTTCCTCGATGCGCGCCCGTGCTTCAGCAGCTGCCTGCACCAGCTCACTGGCACCGCTCTCCTGTAATTTCGTGGTGAGGCCCTCATCGTTTTCCAGCAGCTTGCTGGCCACCCAATACGGATTGTAGCCGCTGGGGATGGCATCGCTCTCAGCCACCACAGCTTCCAGCCGGTCCAGTTCTGTGCGCAGTGGACCTTCATAGGTCGCGCGTAGGGCGGGCAGCGGCGGCTGGGCTAGCGTCTGCTTGATGGCGCGTGTGAGCGCATCAACACCGATGTGCCGGTTGCCGACTGTCTCCACCACTGGGATGCCGCCCAGCCGCTCGGAAAGCTCATCCGCGTCGATGGTCAGGCCGCGATTGGTAGCGATGTCAGTCATGTTGAGCGCGACAATGACCGGGACCTCAAGCTCGATGATCTGGGCTACCAGGTACAGGTTGCGCTCCAAATTGGAAGCATCCACCACGGCGACTACCGCCGTCGGCTGTTCGTGGATGATGAAATCACGGGCGATGATCTCTTCGATCGAGTAGGCGGTCAGGCTGTAGGTGCCCGGCAGATCAACGATGAGGATATCCTCATCACCTGTGCGTAGATAGCCTTCCTTCTTTTCGACAGTTTTGCCTGGCCAGTTGCCCACATGCTGGCGCGATCCGGTCAGAGCATTAAACAGCGTGCTTTTCCCCACGTTGGGGTTGCCTGCGAGTGCGATCGTAAACGTCATGGAGTCTCTCCTCGGTCAGTGGCGTGCGTTAAGCCGTGGTATCCGGTAGGGATACCAAAATGTGATGCGCCAACCGCCGGTCAAGGGCTAGGCGGCTGTCATGGTTCAGTGCGATAAGCAGCGGGGAGGCAGGATCGTTCTTCAGCATGTGGAGTTCAGCGCCCCGAGTCAGGCCGAGATCAACCAAACGCTGGCGAATCTGAGTGCTGCCCCCCGTCTGCTGGACGATGACGGTCTCCCCTGCTGCAACAAGGAACAGGGGCATCACGACATCTCCACCTCGATCAACTGTGCCTCATCGCGCCGCAGCGAGATGTGATAGTCACGCACTTTGTACTCCAGAGGATCGCCAAACGGGGACGTTTTGATCATCTCGATGAGCACGCCGGTGGTCAGGCCCATATCCAGAATGCGGCGGCGTAGGGGGCCATCTCCACCGATGGCGGTCACGGTTGCGATTTGCCCGGGTTGCAGTTGGTCTAATGTCATCATGTGGCTCCAGGGATGTTAATGCGTGTCATTTTCAACAAGCATACACTGCACAGTCGAATCCCTTTAGTGACATCTGTCACGCGTAATCTGTGCGAACCTCAAGTGATTTTTGGTTTAAACATGCTTGAAGGAAGGAGTCAACCGCGGTTGAATTTCACCGCACAATGCGGCCCCAAGGGTCAATATCTCGCGCCGCGGGTGCTCCGTTGATATTACGGTACAGCTGAAGATAGGCTAGAATAGCGCTCACATTGTTTTCATCCATTGGGGCAGCAAATGCTCATGTTTCAATACACGCCTTTCGCACTGATATTCTTGTTTGCTGGACTGAGTCTGCTCATGGCAGCCGCAGTGATCTGGCAAAGACGGCGTCCGGGCACCGGCGTAACAACTCTGTTGGTGATGCTGTTTGCCATCGCGTATTGGTCCTTTAATAACTTCGTGGAGATCTCGGTAACCTCCTTCTCCGCGAAAATGATAGTGACTATGGCACTCTATGCGGGCATCGTTGTGGTGCCAACAGGTTGGTTGATCTTCATTTTGCAGTACACAGGCCGGGAGAGCTGGCTCACCCGGCGCAATTTGTCCCTGCTTGCGATCATGCCCATCGTGACAATGGTCGTGGTTGCCACCAACCCACTGCATAATGTGTTTTGGACCGACATGTCACTCACCACCATAGATGGGCTGGCCGTCCTATCCACGGAGTTTGGCCCGGCTTTTTGGGTGCATGCTGTCTATTCGTACCTGCTGCTTGCCATTGGTGCCGTTCTGTTGATTCAAACGATGCTGCGGTCACCTCAGGTCTATCGTGGACAGGCTGTTTGGTTGCTGGTAGGGACATTCACCCCATGGGTGTCCAACGCATTCTACATTTTCGATATCAGCCCGCTGCCCGCTTACCTTGATCCGACCCCACTGGCCTTCAGCATCACTGGCATTACCTTTGCGTGGAATATCTACCGGTTCCGGTTGATGGATATTGTCCCCATTGCGAAGGATATCATCATTGACAATCTCGTCGATCCGGTCATCGTACTCGATACCGACAACAACATCGTGCAGGCTAATGCCACAGCGTTGGAACTGCTTGATGCCTCGGCGAATGATGCGACTGGCAAGCCTGTACAGGAGGTCATCACTGATCAAGAAGAACTCATGGCTCGGTTTCGCCACGTCGAGCAGGCCCATGATGTGGTCACGATGACCTTTCACGGCGAGTCCTATATCTTCGACCTCAACATCATTCCCCTGCGCACGCGCCAGGGCGACCTCACCGGGCGCGTCATCATGCTGCACGATATCACCGCTCTGAAGACCGCCAACCGGAACCTCGTGATCGCCCGCATTGAGGCTGAAGAGGCCAACCGGCTCAAAAGCGAGTTTCTCGCAACCATATCTCACGAACTGCGCACACCGCTCAATGCGATCATCGGCTTCTCGGACCTCATGTTGTCCGACATTGCAGGCGTTGAATTGGATGAGCGCGGTCTGCACATGACCCAGCGCATCAATGCCAACGGCAAAGAACTCCTTGAACTCATCAATGATCTCCTTGATCTGTCTAAGATCGAGGCAAAGGAAATGGAAACAGTCGAAGAACCGTTTTCGCCACGGGGTATCATAGAGGACCTTCACACCAGAATGGCCGGGTTGGCCGAGAAGCGCAATCTGACATTCCGCATCGAGATGGATAGCAGCCTGCCGGACACAGTGATTGGCGATCCATCTTACGTGCGCCGCGTCGCGACCAACCTGCTCTCGAATGCCTTCAAGTTTACGGAGGAAGGCACTGTTACACTTGAAGCCCGCGCGCTCAGCGATGGCGAACGGTGGCGCATATCCGTGTCGGATACCGGTATCGGGATCCCCGAGGAAGCGCTGAAATACATATTCGATCCGTTCCGCCAGGTTGATGGCACGTCCCGGCGCGTCTACGGTGGAACCGGCTTAGGGTTGGCTATTGTGTATGAATTGGTTCAGACGATGAAAGGAGATATC
>JAADYX010000335.1 GCA_010092885.1 Chloroflexota bacterium
CCATTATACACGCGGTCAGCACCGGAGGGTACGCAGCATCTGTCAAATCGTCAGACCAACGCGCCTATCCAGCAGTTCAAGCAGCAGGGCAGCGTTCGGCAGGTCGGTGAGCGGGTAGCGCGCGACGGTCGTGCCATCGCTGATGATCTGGAGTGTGCCGCGCTGCACCTTCACAGCGGAAAGCTCATCCCACGCTACCGACGAACTGCCTTCGATGCGCAGTGCGTCGCGAGTCAGGTGCAGCGGCCCGAATGCCGCATCGCCGCCCCCAGCGATGCGTC
Organism: Chloroflexota bacterium; assembly: GCA_010092885.1. Taxonomy (GTDB): domain Bacteria; phylum Chloroflexota; class Anaerolineae; order Aggregatilineales; family UBA3940; genus TC-195. Next base: position 282 of record JAADYX010000335.1, read on the forward strand.
GCATCAGCAGCGGGCTGATGGCTTGCACATACCGGCGCTGCAGGGCCAACCCTGCCGCGATCACATCCGTGCGCCGGAACGCCCGCGGCTTGAGCTGGATGCGGTCGCCCCCTGTGGTGACCAGCGCGTAGCTGATCAGGTCACGCCCGCGCTGGCGGGTGACCTCGTGGGTGATGTGCCGGATCGCGGTGTATGGAATTGGCCGCGGATCGCCCGCCTCATCCGTGTAGACGATGCCGCCTTCCCGGACCTCAAGTGCGACGGAGCGGCTGCGCAGGCTGCGTACCAGGGCCACCGCACTGGAAAACACCAGCAGCAGTGAGATAACCAGTAAGGCCCCGGCCATACCGCCCCGGCTCTGATCGGTGACAAATGCCAGCGAGCCGCCGCACAGCAGCACACTCAGCACCAACCCGATGATCGCGCCGGTGGGTGGTTTGCTCTCAATGCGGATATCACAGGCACCCAGATCCATTGCGGCTAAAAGACGAGCTTGGCCAGCGCAAGCGCTCCCTGCTTCCACGGGACACGGTGCGTTACACCGGAGGCCTTCGCGAAGCTGGCTTTGTTGGCGACATACCAATCGTAGTTGCGGATCAGTGATTCAGCGTTGGAGTACTTCGGCGCGTAGCCGAGCACGTCTTCCGCCTTTTCGATGGAGACGAACGACTCCTCGATCACCGTCTCGTAGACCCATTTGTACAGCGGCGAAAGATTGACCGCCTCCAGCGCACGCAGCGTTGTGATCGCCGGGCCCGCAGGCAGGGAGATGCAGCGCTTGCCATAGCCTGCATGGTCCAATACGGCCTGGAAATCCTCGCGGACGGTGCCATATTCCTTCGCCCCGATGTTGAACGTGTCATTGACGGTATCCGCGGGCAGCGTGGCCGTCAGGTAGATGGCGTCGCACAGGTCTTCCACGTCGAGATACTGGTAGAGGTTGTCCCCCCTGCCGAGGATCGGCCAGTTGTGCCCGCTTGAGGCGAAGTCATACAGCAGTGCGAAGACGCCCAACCGCTCCGGCCCGATGAACGACTTCGGGCGGATAATCGGCACGACCATCCCCTTCCGGCGGAATTCCAGGCATACGTCTTCTGCGGCAACCTTGGCTTCGCCGTAGGGCCCCACACCGTCGGATGGGTCGTCTTCGTACAGCGGATGGTGATCCGGGATGCCGTAGACCGCCGTAGAGGAGATATGGATGGCGCGCTCAACGTTGTGTGCCTCCGCCGACTCCATCACGGTGCGCGTTCCATCGATATCCGTCGAGAAGATCTCCTCTGGTGAGTAGAGGGGGAGGGCGGCGGCGGTGTGCACCACGATATCCACGCCCTGCATGGCGCGGTCAACATCGGCCCGGCTGCGGATATCGCCGGTGATCTCCGTGATGCGATCCCGTTCAGGATACTCAAAGGGCAGCAGGTCCAGCGAGACGACCGCATGTCCACGGTCGAGCAGATAGCGGGTCAGGTTAATGCCGAGGAAGCCCGCACCCCCGGTGATCAAATACGTGCTCATCAGTTCCACCTGTGGCTTTTCTTTGTGACTCGATGCACAATTGTAGCGGATACGTCCGGTGAGACAAACAGGCTCATGATCGAGAACATCCATACACGTGTACTCAATGCCAGCCCTGAGCAAACCGCTGCTCTGATCGCGTCGCTCAGTTCAAAAGCAGATCGCCTTTGGCCGCGCCAATGGTGGCCCGCCATGCGCTTTGACCGGCCTCTGGCCGAGGGCGCCGTGGGCGGGCATGGTCCGATCCGCTATGTGGTGGAGCGCTATCGCCCCGACGAATCGATCACCTTCCGGTTTACTGGTCCGCGTGGTTTTAATGGCACCCATGCGTTCCACATCAACCCCATTGACGACCATCATACGCAGCTGCGCCATGTGCTCGCCATGACGACCAGCGGACCGGCTGTTCTCAGCTGGCCCCTTGTTTTCCGTCCCCTGCATGACGCGCTGATCGAGGACTCGTTCAACGCGGCTGAGGCAAGCCTTCTCGGGGTCGAACCGCAGCCGTGCCGTTGGTCGCTTTATGTCCGGCTGCTGCGCTGGGTGGCAGCCCGGCTACTCTGAGTCGCGGTCGCGCTGTTCGCGCTGGCGGCGGCGCATCTCCTCGGCGGCGTCGGCCAGCTCCTGGAAAAAGCCGGTCTGCGTGATGGACCGCACCTGCTCATCGACCTTGTCCTTGTCGATCTGGATCTGGAGCTCACGGATGCGCTGTTTGGCCTCATCGAGGTTCTGCTGGACCTGCCCGAACACCTGCGCGTTGAAGATCGCGATGGCGGCCTGCGTGCCAAATGCGTTGAGCACCGGGATCATCTCATCGCTGAAGGCCCCCATCCGGAAGCGGTTGTCGGCGTAGAGCACGCCTACCGTCTTGCCGGAGATGGTCAGCGGCACACAGATGATCGACCGCAGCTTCTGCATCACGATGCTCTCTTTGCTGGCGAAGCGTTGGTCGGCCTGCGCGTTAGTCGTCACAATGGCCTCGCCGTTTTCCAGCGCCGCGTTGACCACGCTCTGGCTCAAACCGATATCGCCCTGGCTCAGGGTCTGCTGGTCCCAATTGCGGGCAGTCCGCATCTTCAGGCTGCCCGATTCGTCATGCAGCATCAGGTAGACGCGCTCTGCGCCGGTCAGGTCGACCACCGTGTCGATCACCTCTTCGAGCACCTCGTCCAGATCCAAGGTGGAAGTGATCAGCGCGGTTGTCCGCACGAGCTGGTCCAGCTGGTCCAGCTGCGTGGTGACCCGCCCCGCGCTGCGTTTGACCTCATCGAGTGTTTTGCGGCTGGTGGCCTGGGCGTCCAGCAGAGCCCGTGTGGCCGGATCGCTGCGCGTGATCTGCAGCGCCTGCCCGACTGCCTGCTGCAGGCTGGTGTCATAGGCATCAAGCGCAGCCGTCAGCTGTTGGATGGCCTCAGCCAGTTCATCGGTCGTTCGCATGGGTCTCTCCTATTCGTCGGCGGCGGTTCGCCCGGCGATCCAGGATAGACCATTGCGCAGACGGGTTGCCGTATTTGCGTTGAGCAGGCCGTTTTCCACCTGCGTGTCGATGCGGTCAAGCCGCCCGGTGATCAGTCCCTGCGCTTCGGCGTTGTTGGCCGCCTGGAGGGCCACCTGGATCGCGCTCAATGTCTCGGTCCATTCGGCCAGCGTGCCACCGTCGTTGGCAGCCTGCACCTCGTCCTCATTCAGATGCTCGATCAGCGCCCGGACTGCGGCCAACGGCGAGGTGGTGACGCCGCTGGCTTCCGGCAGGCGGCCGCCCGTCACCGCACACCGGAACCCGATCTCGTTGGAGGCGGCTACGGGGCGGGTCGGGTTGCGGAAGGAGGCCAGCAGCAGATTGCCGCTGCGCGTCCATGACCCGCCGCGTGTCACGCGGAAGTCGCCGGTCAGCGGCCCGGTTGGGTTGACCAACACGCCGGAGACATCGTAATAATCGGGATCAAACCAGTCGGCGGCCCATTCCCACACGTTGCCGCTCAGATCCAACACTCCATAGGCGCTCGCCCCTTCCGGATAGGAGGCGACCGGTGCAGCGGGGAAGGGCAGGTTGCTCTCCGGGTACCGCAGCAGATCGGGGTTGGGCGGTTCGTCCCCCCACGGATAGAGGCGCGCTTCTCCGGCGACGGGGTCCCACCCGGCGGCCTTCTCCCATTGGGCTTCGGTCGGCAGGCCCACCACCTGATCGGTCTGCCCGGCCACCCACAGGCAGTATGAGGCCGCGCCATCGTAGTTGACGAACATCACCGGATACTGGCTGAAGTCCGGATCATCGTAGAAGGAGGTATCCGACGGGGGCGGGCAGGTGCCCTCCTCCACGCAGATCCGGTACTGCGCGTTCGTGATCTCGGTGCGATCCAGCCAGTAGGCATCCAGTCGAACGGGGTGCTGCGGCCGGTCTGATTCGTTGCGGTTGGGGTCATCAGTGCCCATCTGGAAGATGCCTTCCGGCACGAACTGCATCACCTGCCCGTCCACAATGCGATAGGCATCATCGCCCAGCGTAAGCGGTTCCTGGCTGATCGTGGGTACGGCAGTCGCCTGTGCAGGCTGCAGGGGTGTTGGTGTCGGTGCCATGGTCGATGTCGGCTGGTCCGTTGGTGGTGTGGCGGGTTCTGTCGGATCGGGGCCGGCGGTCGGTGTGGCGGTCGCTTCGTCGCCCGCGTCGGCAGCTGGGGGGGCAGCGCTGTCGGCCTCAGTGCTTGTCGGCTCGGCTTCAGCGACTGCCGGTGTGCCGCCGCCTCCGCCCAGGTCAACGCTGATCACACCGAGCGTTTGCAGTACATAGCCGCCTGCCAACACCAGCAGCGCAAGGATCAGCACCACAAATATGGTCCGGCCCCATGCGGCGAAAAACGTGCTGCGTGAGTTGCGGCGTTCGACCCGGCGGCGTGCTGCCTGCTCGCGCCGTTCTTCGCGTTTGAGCTTACGGTGTTCTGCTTCCAGGCGGGCCTTCTCCTGCCGCCCTTCACGGCCAGTCAGTCCACGATTGGCAACCACTTCCGCCGGTGCGCCTACTGCCTCCGTGCGTGCCTCAACGCGCGGGCGGGTGGGCGGATCGAGGATAGGCATCTTGTCCGGGCTGCGATAGGCTTGTTCGAGCGCGGATGCCAGGTGGCTGCCCGTGCGGAACCGTTCCGCTGGATCCTTGGACATCGCGTGCAGCACGACAGCTGCCACGCTGGGCGGCACATTCGGATTGATATCGCGCGGATCGGGGGGCATTTCGTTCAGGTGCCGCATGGCGGTCTCAACTGGCGAGCCGCCTGTGAAGGGCAGCTGCCCGGTCACAAGCTCAAAGACCATCACGCCCAGCGAGTACAGATCGCTGGAAGCCGTCGCCGCGCGTGAATCGGTCACCTGCTCAGGCGACATGTACTCCGGGGTGCCAAATGCTGTCCCGCTCGATTGGTCTTCAACCGAGCGGCTGTTCAGCAGCGCCAGCCCGAAATCCGTCAGGATGGCCTGCCCGGCGCGTGTCAGCATGACGTTGCCCGGCTTGACATCGCGGTGCACCACGCCCTTGCTGTGTGCATGATCGAGCGCCAGACCGATCTGGCGGGTCAGGAAGGTCAGATCGGCGGGCTCCATCAGGCGGCGCTGCGAGCGCATCTCGATCATATAGCCTGCCAGGTCCTGGCCTTCGATGAACTCCATCACCATGTAATGGCCGCCCTCAGCCGCACCAAAATCGAAGACCTGCACGATGTTGGGGTGCCTTAGCTTTGCGATGGCCTTGGCCTCGCGCCGAAAGCGCGCGTTGAATACCGGGTCCGGATCGAGGTGGCGGCCCACAATTTTGATGGCCACATAGCGATCAAGTTCAGCGTGATAGCCTTTGTAGACCTCCGCCATGCCGCCGCTGGCAATGAATTCAACGATCTCATACGGACCCAGACGCTTGCCGACAAGATTGTCCATGCTCATCCTATTCCTCTTCATCTTCGTCGCTAGTATAATGCGCCGCGTGCACCATGCAAAGACATTACAATCTCTGACAAACAGTCGGGCTGCCAATCGATTGGCGTGCCACTCATGTTAAAATGCGAAAGATGTTAAGCCTTTTGAAATACAAGGATTAGATGCGTTTATGATCAACCATGCAGTACTTCGAATTAAGTCTGTCGCTGTGCTGGTTGTTGTTGCCTTGCTGGCCGTCACAGTGACTACCACCGCCCTGGCTGAAGGGAGCCGCAACCTGACGGATGCAGGTGGCGACCGTGCCTTCACCGAATGGGCCTCCGGCACCACCGGCGGCATTGACCGGCAAACGGTTGTCAAGGTATTCGTCAACAGCGGCGAGGAGATCCGCTTCGGCTCAAGCGTGGCCGCCAGCATCAACGACCCGGCCGATATTCTGTGGCGGGCCCCCGATGGCACCACCGGTACGTGCAATGTGCAGGCCAGCGGCTCCGGCCTGATCGACACACTCGCCAAGGAAGATGCCGGGCCGCTCCCGAACACCGGCGGGTATGACCCGTGCATCCTGCTACCCGGCCAGACCGGCATCTACGAGTTTGAGTTCTACGCACCGGCCACAAGCGGCAACCCACCCCTGACCGGTGTGAACGATCCCTTCCCGACCGATGGCACACAGGGGTCGACGGTTGCTGCATGGGATGTCACCGTCCTGGCCACCCCCGGCGATGCCGGGACTGAGGTGACGGGGCGCGTATTTGCCAACTACCTTTCGCTGAACATGGGTGCCAATGGCGCTGCACTCAACCCGACTCTGTATGTGCTCACAGAGGACGGCTACCTGTATATCGTTGACCTCAACAGTATCGATCCCTTTGGCTTTATTTTCTTCTCCAACAACACTGGGTTCAAGGACGCCGATACGGGTGAGTCCGTTTACCGCTCTGTACTGACCAGCGAGATCGGCAGCACCATCACGCTGCACAATCCGGCTGACCCGGATACATCCAGCGATATCACCATGAAGATCTTCTTCAATCCGCCCGCCAGCGACCTGCCTGAAACCGCCCTGGCCCCGAACCCGGACGGTGGCGCACCCATCACGACCTGGCTGCTGCGCCAGACTCCTATCGAGCCGGAACTGCCGACGCAGTTCACGTTTGTCGGTGCGGAGAATGATACGCCTGGACAGGCTGCGGCTGGCGTCGGTGGCCGCTTTGTGGTGGATGTGCCGGCGGGTATCGTCGGCTCGGTGACCGTCTCACTCGATATCACGGGCGACGGTGATGTCATGGACCCCGAAGACGTGGTTCTCTTCCGCGCCATTGACTCGACCGGTGGAGCCTACACCGAAGAGATTCCATGGACGGGCGCCGATGGCACCGGCAGCTTCGACTACATCGATACGCTGCCCAACCGGACCCTTGATGCAGCGGCTGTCCAGGTTGTCACCAACGTGGGTGAGGTGCACTTCCCCTTCCTGGATGTGGAGTCCGGAGCGAACGGCTTCATCATTGAACGCGCCGTCAGCCCGCTCAACCCGACACCGGTCTCCAGCCTGGTGTTTTACGATGACAGCGCATCAGCGCTCAACCCGCAGCCCGGCGAGATCGCACCGAACCCGCGCTCTGCCCTCACCGGCATCGACAGCGCGCCCGGCGGTGCTCACGGCTTTGATAACAACTGGGGCAATGAAAAAGGCGTGGATACCTGGACCTTTGTTGAATCCACCACATCATTGACCCTGGACACCGATATCACGTTCGGCACAGCGGATCTCGCGATCACCAAGATTGACCAGACGGATCCGGTCGTACCGGGTGAAACCTTCCGCTATACGATCACCGTGACCAACAATGGGCCGCTTCCGGTTGTGGATGCCATTGTGGCCGACGACCTGCCTGGCTATCTGACCAATGTGTTCTGGGCCTGCACCGACCAGTCAACCATTGGGGGCGAGGACTGCAACACCTCGATCAACAGTGGTGACCTGCTCGACGCGGTGGACATCCCGGTCGGCGGGTTCGTCGAGTTCCAGATCCAGTCCAAAGTCCCTGCGGATCGCACCGAGCCGGTGGTCAATACGGCTACTGTCAGCCGTGGTCTGGATACGACGGATGAAACACCCGACAATAACAGCGACACAGAGGTCACCAACCTTGAAGGCGGTACTGAGGAGATCGACCTCGGCATTGAAA